>JADGCV010000026.1 GCA_015228815.1 Magnetococcales bacterium
CAAAATCAAAAACAAAATCAAAAACAAAAACAAAACCCTGGGGGCAATCCCCCAGACCCCTTTTTTCTTTCAATAATCCCGAATCCAGAAAGAGATCTGAAAGTTACCCGAGGACGCAGCATCAACGCTTGCCACCCTTTTCCTCAATCATTTCCAAACGCTGCTTGGCCATCGAAACCGCAGGAGATTCGGGAAAATCACTGATCAGACGGGTCAGACTGTTCCGGGCATTCTCCATGTCACCCAGTTCGAAAAAGGCAAAACCAATCTTGAGAAGACTCGCCGGAACCTTGCCGCTGTTGGGCCAGCGGACCAAAACCTGATTGAACGCCATCAAGGCATCGGGAAACTTGCGCTGCACATAATAAAGTTCGCCAATCCAGTACTGGGCATTGTCGGCCAGGGGATCGTTGGGAAACCACTCCATGAAATTCTTGAAGACCGCCAACGATTCATCATAACGCCCCCCCTTGAGAAGAAGAAACGCCTCCTCATAGGCCTGTTTCGAATTCTCGGGCTTGGGCCGGGATGGCGCCGCCTTCTTTTCCGTGGATGTCACGACCCCCGCCTTTGCTGCCCCCTTCGCAGTCGGCGCCGTCGCCCGTGCCGCCGCCCCCTGCGAAACACCCGTCACCCCCCCCGGTGGGACCGTCGCCGGAGCCTCCTCGTCCACCTCGACCGTATCACCATTCCCGTCAACCGCCCCCTGATCCGCCGGATCATCATCGGGATCGTTTGCGTCCAGCCCCGGAGCACCCTGTTGCGCCGCCTGTTGCGCCTGTTGCATCGCCAGCTTGTTCTTCGCCTCCAACTCCGCCTCCAGACGGGTCTTGGCATGCTGCAAATGCTCCACCTCCCCACGCAACGACGTAATCTCCTTCTCCATCAACCCCAGCCGCTTCTCCATGCTGGTGGCGACGTTGCGCTGAAGATCCTCGTACTTCTCGACGCGATTGGAAAGGGAATCGACCACCTCGGGCAGGGGCGGCTTCGGGGGCGCCGCAGGCGGTCCCGCCTCGGTGCGCACCGGAGGTCGCCGGGAATCCCCATAATAGTCCGGACCAGCATCTCCCGAGGGTCCGGAACTGACACAGGCATAAAGAGGAAAAAAGAATAAAACAAGAGCTGGAACCCATCCCTTGACCTTCCCGAGACGCATCAAGGTCACGAATACAGCCCGATCAAGGAAATTCTGGTTCCAGCCCATCGTTGATTCCCGGAATTATTTGGAAACGACTTCGGCGCGACGATTCTCGGCCCAGGAGGTCTCATCGTGACCCTTCACCACCGGACGCTCCTTGCCATAGGAAATGGTCTTGATCCGGCTTGCCTCGATCCCTTGCGAAATCAGATAACGCGCGGCAGCGTCGGCACGTTGTTGTCCCAGGGCCAAGTTGTATTCGCGGGTGCCACGCTCGTCACAGTGACCTTCGACCGCCACCTGTCCCGAAGACTTGGAAAGCATGCGGGCATTGTGAGACAGAATCTCTTCCGCCTGCGCCGTCAAGGCCGACGAGTTGAAATCGAAATGGACGACATTGCCCGCGGCGCCACCCATGCCACCCATGCCACCGCCACGGCTCGGATCATCCAGATTGGAGCCATAACCACCCGCACGCCCCACCGAGGTCCCATCTCCCCCCATTCCCGCTGCCTGTGCCGACCCCGCGGCACCTTCCGGCCCTTCGTTTGGAACCGCGCCGCAACCCGACAGGACTCCAAGGAACAGTACCGTAATAATTAGAGTAGCCAAGCGTTTCATGCAATCACCTCAAGAAGAATTGTTGTTGCCACCATGTTGCGCCTCTGGAATGCAAGGGTTCCCCGGAACCGCTTGTCAACGTACCAAAGGTGACCAGGAAGGATCGGAGCCATTGATGCCACCATCCAGATTTACCAACCTTTCATTATGCCCTGTCAAATCGATCGTGTAAAGCCGTGTCTGACTGCCGGACTGCCTGGAAAACAAAATCACCCGGCCATTGGGTGACCATGTGGGGGATTCATCCATCCAGGAGTCGGTCAGGGAACGGCCATTGGTCCCCTTGGGATCGATGACCGAAATGCGAAAACGACCACCGCCACCACTGACATAAGCGATCAAATCGCCACGGGGAGACCAGGAAGGGGCGGCATTGTAGTTGCCCTCGAACGTGATGCGCCGGACATTGCCGCCGCTCGTATCCATGATGTAGATCTGCGGCGATCCGGCGCGGTCGGAATTGAAAACGATCTGACTGCCGTCGGGAGAAAACGAGGGCGAAGTGTCGATGGCGTTGTTTTCGGTGAGACGGCGCAGGTCGCCGCTGCCGATGTCACGCAGATAAATTTCGGAGTTGCCATCCATGCTCAGGGTCAGGGCCATGAGACGCCCGTCGGGAGACCAGGCGGGAGCACTGTTGAGGCCAGGATAATCCCCCTGAATGGTCCGCTTGCCAGTATACAGATCCCAACGGAAAATCCTGGGGGGGCCCCGCTCGTAGGAGACATAAAACAACTGTTCCCCCGTCGGCGCAAACCTCGGCGTCAACACCAGGGTTCGATCACGGGTCAGATCGACCCGGTTGGCCCCATCCTGATCCATCAGCGCCAGCCATTTCATGTCTCCCTTGCTGGCGACAAAGGCAATCCGCGAAGTGAAATAGCCGCTCTCGCCGGTCAGGCGGGTATAGATTTCATCGGCGATGCGATGGGCGACATGGCGCCAGTCCCGAACCGGAGCGGTAAAACGCTTCCCTTTTCCCACCAGGGTTCCCTGGTAGACATCATGCAGGAAAAAATCGGCGATCAATTTACCGTCACGTTCATGGACGGCCCCCGAGACCACCGCCTCGGCGCCGATCAGGCGCCAGTCGCGAAAATTGGGTCCCTGCTGCCAGAGTTGGACGGGGGTTTGCAAAAAGGTGCTGGGTTCCAGAGGCTTGAACAATCCCGAGCGTTCAAGATCGGCGGTGATGACCTCGTTGAGTTGGTGCCCGGTCGAGCCCTGGGACGAAATGGCCCCGCCGGAGGTCAAATCGACAAAATCGGACAGGGCGATCGGCATCGGTTGCAGACCACCCTTGGTGATGTCGATGCGCAGGGCCCCCTGCGCCGGCAGGGCGGCGACGAAAAAAAACAGCGACAGTACCAGGGCCTGAACCCCGACAATGCCGGAACGGACAATGCCCGCGGACGCAAAAAAAGTCCACAATCCCCGCATCGGAGTCATGGCCCCACGGATGAACGCCGACCCATTGCCACACACATTCCGATTCCCGCCGACTCTGCACTTCATGTTCGCCCCAATCCACGATGCAACCGACTCCTTGAAGGAAGGGTGCCGGCCCGTTGGCGCACACTATCGCAGGGAAGCGCCAACAATGCAAGCGTCCTTCATTCATGCCCGCGGCGCAATGCAAGGAAAAAAAGAATCACCAAACCCATCCCACGGTTGGGAGCCGTCGCCCCTTCTTCACGTGAAAACCTTTACCAAACCGGTCCGATTGGCGACAATGGATACGTGAAGACGGCCAGGGAACACGAATGCCGACCCCGTGTCCCGATTCAATCGGGGGGCCGGTCCCCAACGCCTCCCCCAAGACAACCATCATCGCCCACCCCAAGCCGGAGGATTTGGCGTGAAACCTGGACACACAATTCGCGTCGCGGTTTTGGGCGCCGGTCCGATGGGACGCAATCATCTTCGGATCTATTCCCAACTCCGGGGAATCGAACTGGTCGGAGTCGTCGATCCCGATCCGGACAGGCTGCGTTTTGCCACATCTTCCTTCGGCTGTCCCGGATTTCCCGACGCAAGCCAACTTCCCGATTCCATCGATGCCGCCAGTATCGCCACCCCTCCGGCGACCCATGCCGAGCTTGGCATCCTGCTCATGAACCGGGGGGTTCATTGCCTGATCGAAAAACCACTGGCCACATCGACCGATCAATGCCAGGCCTTGATCGATGCCGCCCGAAACAACAAAGTCATCCTCCTGGTCGGCCATGTCGAACGGTTCAATCCCGCCATTCGGGAACTGACCCGTCTTCTGACCTCGGGTCCGCGCATTCTGGCCCTTGACGCACGTCGCATGAGTCATGCCAGTTCCCGCATCACCGATGTCGATGTCATCGCCGATCTGATGGTTCATGACCTGGACCTCGTCATGAACCTGGTGCAACGTCCCATCGTCCGTGTCACCGCGGGCAATGTCCGCACGACCGATTCCCCAGGTTCCGATCATGTCTGTGCCCTTCTTGGATTCGAGGGGGGAATTCTGGCCACGATCACCGCCAGCCGCATCACGCGCCATCGGGTGCGGCAATTGAGCGTCACCGCCGACATGGGCTGGATCACCGCCGATCTCATTGCCCAGGAACTTTGTATTTTTCGTCAGGGCGTTGGAATCGCCGCCTCCGGGGCATCGGGGACCGCCTGCCCCGTCGATCACTCCCTGGAGCGGGTCATGGTCCGACATGCCGAACCTCTGGCTCTGGAACTGCAACATTTCATCGATTGCGTCCAGGGCGAGGCCCAACCGTTGGTCACGGGACAGCAGGCGTTCGCGGTCCTCGAAATGGCCGAGACAATCCGCCGGAGCGCGACCGAAAAATCGTGACGGGAATGGTTTTCTCAATCCCTTGGGATGCGTCAGCAGTTCGTGGGAATGAACCGTCCGCCCGCCATTCTCTGATGAATCGCCGCCAACGCCTCCATCCCCTGATGTCCGGTTGGCGCCTTCAACGGCGCCGGTCCCCCTCTGGCACGATCCATCCGTCCATTCAACGTCACGAAAATACGCTTGAGGGCGCCTACATCCCCCGGAGAAACAATTTCCAACCGCGGTGATGTCAGCTCGAACAAATGCTCCCAGGCGGAAATGGCGGTGGTGATCACAAGACACTCGTGACACGCGGCATCCAGCAATGCCCGCGGATACAACGGCGCCACCAGGGCGCTCCGATAGGGAAGGACCATGACATCCACCCGCCCCCCGATCCCGCCATCCACCCCGGACTCCACCAGGTCCACCCGCTCCGTCAACCCAAGCTTCTGAAGGGTTTTCCGAACCGTTACCACCCTCTGCCCCTCCTCCACGACGAGAAGAAGACGCAACCGCGGATTGTCCGCCACCGCCATGGCCAACGCCCGCAACAGATCGTCGATCCCTTCCAACGGAGTCCCCATCCCCGAAAATCCCAACCGAATCACATCCGGTCCCGGTTTCCATTCCCCGAATGTCGGCCCCTGCCATGGACGCAACGGTTCGACCAACCCCGGACACTGAAAAACCTTCGCGCATCCCATGGCGGTCAGCGCCCGTGCCGTCGCCGCCTCCATCGTCAGATGCCCCCCCGCGACCCTTCCGGCGCGACGCGACAAAAATCCCGGATTGCCAAGCATCGCCCGTCCCACGAGCCAGGGATCATCGGCCAGAGACCGGAACGTCGCCCAATCCCATGCCACCGCCCTCCCCCCATAATGAAGCAGAATTCTTTCACCCGGAAAGGCCATCCAAGAAGTCACCCAGGCCCAGGCCGGAGAAGGAAGAAGCAGGTGCAATACCGCCAGGTCGTTGCCAATGCGTCGGTCGAGCGAACGCAGCCAGAACCACAGATCCAAAATGCGCCGTCCCGTCGAAAAAGCCCGATACCGCTCGAAGTGATGCCGCTCCAGCCCATACAGGAGATCCGGCAGAAAATGACGTGGCGGATGGCCCTTGCGGGTCAATCCTTCGATGAGCCGGGTGTACAACACAACCTGATCCCAGGTTTGCGGCCATGCCAATGCCAGGACCACCTCCGAGGCATGGGAACGGGTGGCGAAGGTGGTGGACTCGCCGCCCCGCTCCCGGATCCTCATCGCCGCCACCAGCAGATCACATCCTTGCTGCTCGAAAAAACCCGTGACCGACTCCGATTCCAGAGCCGCCAATTCCTGGTCCCAATGGATGTTCCAATGGGCATAATGCTCCGCCGCGGCCCGATCCATGCGACCGGGATGGACGACAAGTTCCGGTATTTCCGTCCCCGTCCCCTCCCGGTGGGCCGCGAACATCTCCCGCGCCGCCTCCAGGGAAAAACGTCCCGCCCAGTCGAGGCCCATCGGTTTCAGGGAAAGGGCATGGCGCACCCGCGGGGCCAGACGCCAACTGATCCAGGAGGACAGATTGACCCGCCCCTGGGGCGTCCATCCCCGCCAATCCCAACCCCCGCACCCGCGAATGGGCACCTTGTAGGATTCCAACAAAGATCGCAGGACAAACCACAGCGGCGGGAACAGGTGGACCTGCTGGTGGCTGTTGATGAAATCCAGACTCAACCCCAATTCGACGAACCGATCGATCTGGTCCGCCACCTCCCGCCGCAGGGCAGGAAGAATCCAGGGCTTGAGCGCCACCAGGCGAAACAATCGCCCCCGACCATCAGGCAAGCGTCCACGCCGGTCGAGAATCGGTTTCAACCCCCGATCATCCCCGCGCAAGGGACGTTCCTCCGACAACACCAGATGGACCCCTGTCAGGACACCGGTATTTTTCAATTGCGAGACCCGCTCCAGACGGGCCGCCGGATGACACATGACACTGACACCGGTAATGGCCTGACGCCGCGCCAGGCTCAAGATTCCCTCGTTGATGCCGTCGGTCAAACCATAATCGTCGGCGGTGATCGCCAAGGGACCAAAAGGTGTCATCGCGCACCCCCAGACGGATTGTTCATGCCCCCAACCGTTCCAGAATGACCGGTATCGCCAGGCGGTAATAGATCAGCGCCAGAAAGAAAACAACCACGATCCCTCCCGTCAACCACAGAAGCCCCCCAGGATCGGCCAGCGTTCCCCTGGCCAGGCAATCCCTGGCCGCCTGAAGGATCGGGGTGACGGGGTTGACGTTGACGATCATGGAATAGGGCCAGCTTTGTGGCGGCGGATAGACAATGGGCGTCAGGAAAAAGGCCAGGCGCAGAAAAATGGTGATCCCCTCCTTGACATCCTTGTACAGCGCGCCGATGGGGACCAGAAACAGACCCACCGTCGCCCCCAGAAGGATCAGCACCAGGATCACGAACGGAGCCAACGCCACCGTCCAATGCCATGCGACGCCAAAATAGAGCATGGCCGCGAAAGCGATCATCAGTTGCAGCACCGATACGAACAGGACCTGGCCAACCGCCGCCAGAATCGGCGCCTCCCGCGGCATGTTGATCTTGATCATGATCGGGACACACGATTCGAACAGGGTCATCGGCGCCATGACGCTTTCGGTGAATATTTGCCACAGGAGGGTCCCCAGCATGACATACACCGGATAGGGAATTTCGGTGGCGCCAAGATTCAGAATCGACTTTTCGTTGAGAAACACAAAAATGGCCGTGGTCACGATCGGCGGGATCAACAGCCAGAGAAATCCAAAAACCGACTGCCGGTACCGCTGCTGGAGGTCACGCCGGAAAAGACGCCACGCCAGATCACGGGAATCGACGACATCACGCCACGCCAGGCGGAAAAAATCGAGGGGATGACGCAGTGGCGATTCGGAGGAATACACCCGCTCCACCAGGATCGTTTTGCGCTCGGGTTCGGTCATATCGATGGTCCCCATATCACATCATCCGCTCATGGTCCAAACGTAAGGATGAAACGCCAAGCAATATCATCCTCCCCTTCAGGCCCGTCCACCGACATTGAAACTCCAGCGTTTGTCGTAGAGTTCCAACATTTTCCAGTGAACGATGGGAATTTCCATCAATCCCTCGTCGCGCATGCGAAACAGTTCGACCGGTTCGAGCGCCCGGACAACACAACCCCGCATCATGGGATTGAGGAAATTGTTCTCGCCAAACGCCCCCCCCGACGCCAACACATCCACCTCGCCCCCCGCGGCATCCCCGAGACGCACACGCCCACTGCCGACCAGCCATAACGTGTGCCGTTCATGAAGAGACAGTTCCTCTCCCGCCGCCAGAGCGATGGGGACGAGGCCACGGGCGAGACGGTCCAGGGTAAAGGAGGTCGTCGCCTCGCCAAAAAGCCAGGTCTTGCGCAAGAATCTGATTCTTTTCATGACCTCGACAAAATCCTGCTTCAATCCGTTTCGTTCCAGGAAATCAAGCATTCCCGCGTGCGACAGGCGAATGACCATGCAATCGGAAATGCTGCGCAGGGTCCATGAATCCTCCGATTCGAGCCCGAGAAAATCGATTCCTCCGAGAAACGATCCGATCGACAGATGGTTGACGACCTCGTTGCACGATTCCAGATAGGCCACGGTCCCCGAAAGGACCATTTCGAGATAATCGTTGGAATCCCTGGCGCGATGAATGATGGTTCCCGGATTGTAATGAACCAGTGGCGCCTGGATCAGGTGGTGAATCTGTTCATCCTCGACCTGCGGAAACATGGCCTTGAGAAAACCGAACGCCTTGCCGGCCATCAGGTTTTTCTCGCCGCCGATCAGCACGTCCACCGCGCCGAAGGCCGCCTCGGAACCGATCTCCATCTCGGCGGGTGTCAATTTACGGTCGATGTGGGCCAGGATCAGCCGGTCCGAGGGATCCTTGCGAAAATCCTCCGCCATTCCATGAATCATACCACCCCCGATGTCGAGTTTCTTCAGATTGGCAAATTCCAGATAGGTCCGTTTGATGTCCGCCACGACATGCGCCGGAATATCGTTCTCACCGGTACCGACCATGCCGTCCAATACCTTGAAGCCCGAAAGATCGGCCCAATGGGCATAGGTTTTCTCCGCCCCCTCCTCCCCGGCGCGGAACAGGAACATGGTATTTTCCACCGGATGCGGCGAATAGACCGGTTTGACCCAAAGACCCTCACAATCGTTCCATTCCAGGGCCTTGAGATCATGGACATCGAAAAAATGATGAAACTGCCGTTCGTCGAGACTCATGAGGGCGGCAAATTTTCGCGCGACCGACGCACGCACCACGGGAGCGGCAAAATAACGGACGCGCCGATCGGTCCGGATCAGGGCGGGCAATCCGGCGAAATGGTCATCGTGGGCATGGGTGTGGAATATGCCGTCCACCTCGGAGATGTCGATCCCCAGGGCAGTCAACACCTGCAATACCCCCGGCCCGGCATCGATCAAATAGACACGCCCATGAAAAAGAATGACGCTCGACATGCTGGGACGGGTACGATCCCAACCATCCCCCTGCCCGGTATGAAGGACGGCAAACGGGTGATGACGGGAAATGTTGTGCTGCCCCAGGGGATAGGGCGGATCGTAGGTCGCCCCCGGCGGCAGGTTGAGATCGACGTCCGCCGAGGCCCCGCGATAGAAAAAACGATAGGTGTTCAAAGCGATCCGCGCCACGCGAACGCCGTTGCGAATCTCGACCGCCTCGCCATCGACATACAGGGAATCGAGCATCTGCGACGGCTCGCGAATGGCTCCGAAGGCGAATTTCAGTTTAAACTTCATCATCAACCCGGCGGTGTCCTCGTCCATCCCCTCCGCCATCAGTTCCTCCCTGCCCAGAAGCCCGTAATTGCCACGGTGGATGTATTGCATCTGCGCCCGGACCTGGGATTCCCGTCCGATCAGCATCGGCTTGACACCGGTATTGTTGGGGTGTTTGGGAAGGATCATCCCCTGACGGTACAACATCTGCAACACCGGAAACTCGGCCAAATTGGCAAAGCCACCGTTTTGAATCAGCAGGTCGGACAGAAGGATCACATTGGGTCCCGTTTCCCAGGTCATCCCATCCCTGCCGGTTCGCTGAATCAGTCCCCGATGCATCAAATGTTTGACGACCTCTCCGGGACAGCCGCACAAAATGTAGAGTCCCGCCTCGGGAATCTGCATCCAGATCACGCCGGGGATCACCTGAATCGTCCTCAGATTGTGCATGGCTTCGCGCAAGGCGCTTTCCGCCTGCTTGCGGACCGATATTTCCTTTTCCAGTTCACCGGTTCGCGCCCGAACCTGCCGCCGCAACACCAGGTTGACGGCGAACAGAAAAACCACCGTCCCGCCACCCGCGCTCAAGGCCCACCAGAACCATGGAGGAATCAATACCTTTTTCTCGCCGCCGAACCATTGATTGAACGCGGCATGATAAATCGACGATTCATCCCCCTTGAGCGCCTTGAGATGACGGTCGATCGTGGCGATCAACCCGGCATGGGTCCCCTCCTTGACGGCATAACGAATTTCCATGGCACAACAAACGATCGGACTCTTGAACACCGCGTAGGCATGATCGATGACCATCCCTGTCGCCCGGGAGATGATCCCCGCATCGGCATCCCCCTCCTCGACCCGGGAAAGGACTTCGTCATAACTGTTGACATAAATCATGTCATAGGAAAAATCAAAATCGTGCAGCAGTTTCTCGATTCCGGAAGTATAGATATCCCCCGTGACCCCGACGAGAAGTCGGTCCTTGAGCCATAATACGGAATCGGCTTCCTTTTCAGTGGTATAAACCTGACCCCAGTTGGAAAACACCGTCTGTCTGGTGAAATCGAAGGCCCGGTCGCGTTCCTCGGTATAGGCGATGGCGGGCAACAGGTCGATCTCCCCCTGTTCGAGACGCTTGAGGCACTCCTCCCAGGTCCCCGGAATAAAATGAAGATTCCATCCTTCCTCCCGGGCGATGTACTTGAGGATGTCGATATAGAATCCCTGGGTTTCTCCGTTGTCATCGACGGAAAGACCCGGAGGATTCTGATAGACCCCGACACGAACCGAGGTCGTCTGCACGGCCCGGGCCACGGAAACCAAACCCGTCAACACCACGCAAACCACGAGAATCCGTACCGCCCCGTTCACCCAGTTGTGCGCCATTCCCCAACCTTTCACCAATTCCAACCCCCATATCGCTAAAACCCGCCCAAGCATCACCGTGCCGTCACATTTTCTCATTAATGCAATTCTCGCGCCAGCAATTTCCTTGCCCCGAAACGGTTTCAACGGATCGACCTCGGGTCATGAAACAACATGACCCTTGGCCGTCATCGAAGCAATACCATTAATTTATGATTTAAATATATTATCGAATCAATATTTCCATTTTTCAGGCACACGATCATGCCAAGAGAAAAATTTGATTGAAATACTCCAATAGATGATTCAGGATGATGGACTGGACGTTTTTGATCATCGATCATCCCGAAAGAAAAAATCATGAAACTCTTCCGCAGGAATCGCCAACGGTTCGATGACCAGAACATTGCGCAGCGAAATGCCCCCGCGCCGATCGCCTTTGCCCTGGAGCCAAGGATCATGTTCGATGGCGCCGCCCCGGAAACGTGGAGCGACCTCCAGGTACCACCGCACCCCGAGGCGGAGGCAATTTCGGAGCCGCAACCGGTGCAATCCGGTCCACACTCCGGGGAACAGGAAGGAAATCACCCCCTGCGGGAGGTGGCCGTCATCGATACCGGAATCGCCGAATATCAATCCCTGATCGACGCCCTGAAGGGAAAAGAAAACGATGGCGCGGACACCATCGAAGTGGTTTTGATCGAAGGGGGACAGAGTGGTCTGGCGCGGTTGGCGGCGTGGGCACAACATCGGGAACAGGTCGATACCCTGCACCTATTCACCCACGGTTCCCCCGGATTGATCACCCTGGGAAGCGATGTCCTGACCTTCGACACCCTGAAGAATTCAGAGACGGCTGCGGTTTTGGCAGCGTTGGGTCATGCCTTGACCGAGGATGGAAACATTTTGATCCATGGTTGCACCGTGGCGGCCCATGCCGAAGGGAACGACTTCATCACCCTCCTGGCGCACGAGACCGGAGCCGACGTGGCCGCATCCATCGACGCCACGGGAGCCTCCCGCCTTGGAGGAGATTGGGACCTTGAACGGGCGACCGGTCCGATCGAGTCGAACATCCTGGAACATCTTGCCCGAAACGACCCCTTCGACCATCTCCTGGAGACCGTCACCTTCGTCGCCGGCGATCTTGTCAACAACACCGATGCGTTCACCAAATCCATCGGCGGTCAGACGTTCACGATCACCCCCGGGTCCAGCCCTTTTATCAACATTCAGACCGACATCCCCGCCTTGACCGGACTGTATGTCCTGAACTCCGACCTGAGTGCCGGAAACGGTACTGAATTCACCCTTGCCGCCCCCACCAACTACACCTTCGACCTGGGGTCCTTTCAATATACCAGCGACCGGGGCGCCCAATCCCTGACGCTGACCCTGACCCTCATCGACAACACGACCGATGCCCAAACCTATGCCACCACCGGGAACTCCACCGTCCAAACCTTCAATACCTTCACCACGGCGGCGGAAGATGTGAGAAGCATCAAATTCGTCACCAACGAATTGATCTACTACAACAATTTCGTCATCACCGACGTCAAGCCGATCCCGACCGCCCCCACCGTTGCCTCGGTCAGTTCCGACACCGCCAACGGCTCCTACAAGGTTGGGGATACGGTCGATGTCAAGGTCACCTTTTCCGAAGCGGTCACCGTGACCGGGACGCCGCAAATCACCCTGGAAACCGGGACCACCGACCGGACCGTCGATTATTCCAGCGGCTCGGGGACCACCGAGCTTCATTTCACCTATACCGTGCAGGCTTCCGATACCTCCAGCGACCTTGACGTCACCGGGACCACGGCCCTCGCGCTCAATGGCGGAACCATCGCCAGTACCGCGACCACCACCAACGCCACCCTGACACTGGCGGCGCCGGGGGCCGCCAACTCCCTGGGCAATGCCAAGGCCCTGGTCATCGACACCACCGCGCCCACCGTGGCATCGGTCACCTCCACCACGGCCAACGGTACCTACAAAACGGGCGACGCCGTCAACGTCACCGTCAACTTTTCGGAAAACGTCACCGTCACCGGGACCCCGACCCTCACCCTGGAGACCGGGACCACCGACCGCACCATCGATTATGTCAGTGGTTCGGGAACCAGCGCCCTCGTCTTCACCTATACCGTCCAGGCGGGCGATACCAGCGCCGACCTGGACTATACCGCCACAACCGCCCTGGCCCTCGGTGGAGGAAGCATCAACGATACCGCTGGCAACGCCGCGACCCTCACCCTCGCCACCCCCGGCGCCGCCAATTCGCTCGGCAACGCCAAGGCCCTCGTCATCGACACCACCGCGCCCACCGTCTCCTCGGTCACCTCCACCACGGCCAACGGTACCTACAAGACAGGCGACGCCGTCAACGTCACCGTCAATTTTTCGGAAAACGTCACCGTCACCGGGACCCCGACCCTCACCCTGGAGACCGGGACTACCGACCGCACCGTCGATTATGTCAGTGGTTCGGGAACCAGCGCCCTCGTCTTCACCTATACCGTGCAGGCGGGCGACTCCAGCGCCGATCTTGACACGACCGCCACCACCGCCCTGGCCCTCAACGGAGGCAGCATCAATGATGGCGCCGGCAACAGTGCAACCCTTACCCTCGCCGCCCCAGGGGCCGCCAATTCGCTGGGCAATGCCAAGGCCCTTGTCATCGATGGCGTCGCGCCGACGGTCGCCTCGGTCTCGTCCAGCACCGCCGATGGTTCCTACAAGGCGGGAGACGCCGTCAACATCACAGTCAACTTTTCGGAAAACGTCACCGTCACCGGCACCCCGACCCTCACCCTGGAGACGGGGACCACCGACCGCACCATCGATTATGTCAGCGGCACGGGATCATCGGCTCTGGTGTTCACCTACACGGTTTCCGCCGGAGATACCGCCAGCGACCTCGACTACACCGCGACAAACGCCTTGAGCCTGAATGGTGGTGGCATCGCCGACAGTGCCGGCAACAGCGCGACCCTCACGCTCGCCGCCCCCGGCGCCGCCAATTCGCTGGGCAATTCCAAGGCCCTCGTCATCGACACCACCGTCCCCACGGTAACCTCAGTCACCTCGACCAGCAACAACGGCACCTATTATCCCGGCAACACCATCAACGTCACCGTCACTTTTTCCGAGGCCGTCACCGTCACCGGCACCCCGACCATCACCCTGGAAACGGGAACCACCGACCGTGACGTCGCCTATGCCAGCGGCTCCGGAACGAACACCCTGGTCTTTACCTATACGGTGCAGAGCGGCGACAACAGCGCCGACCTGGACTATACCGCCACCACTGCCCTTTCCCTCGGAGGCGGCAGTATCAACGATACCGCCGGCAACGCCGCGACCCTCACCCTTGCCGCCCCCGGCGCCGCCAATTCCCTCGGCGCCAACAAGGCATTGGTTGTGGCCCTGGCCCCTTCGGTCACATCGGTTTCCGCCACCACCGCCAACGGAAGTTACAAGAGCGGTGACGCCATCGCGGTAACGGTCACCTTTTCGGAGGCAGTGACCGTCACCGGAACGCCGACGATCACCCTGGAAACGGGCACCACCGACCGCAACGCCACCTATGCGAGCGGTTCCGGAACCACAACCTTGACCTTTAATTACACCGTTCAGGCCGGCGACGGCAGCGGCGATCTCGATTATACCGCGACCAACGCCCTGGGCCTGAACGGCGGCACCATCCAAAACGGCCAAGCCGTCGCCGCGAGCCTCACCCTCGCCAGTCCCGGCGCCGCCAACTCCCTCGGCGCCAACAAGGCGATCGTCATCGACACCACCAGTCCCACCGTTTCCTCGGTCAACGCCACCACCGGCGACGGTTCCTACAAACAGGGCGATACGATCAACATAATCGTCAACTTCTCCGAAGCCATCACCGTCGCCACCGGCGGCGGCACCCCCTACCTGACCCTGGAGACGGGAACCACCGACCGCAACGCCACCTATGCCAGCGGCACGGGATCGACCACGCTTGTCTTTTCCTACACCGTCCAGGCAGGCGACACTTCGAGCGATCTTGAGGCCGTTTCCACCGCTGCCCTCGTGTCCAACGGCGGCACCCTCAAGGATACCGCCGGAAACGACGCCACCCTCACCCTCGCAAGCCCCGGCGCCGCCAACTCCCTTGGTGCCAACAGGGCGATCGTCATCGATACCACCAGCCCTACTGTTTCGTCGGTCAGCGCCTTCACCGCCAACGGCTCCTATAATGGCGGTATCGTCATCGTGACCGTCACCTTTTCCGAGGCCATCACCGTCGCCTCCGGTATTGGCGCCCCCTACCTGACCCTGGAGACGGGAACCATCGACCGCAATGCCATTTATATCAATGGTTCGGGATCGACTTCTCTTGCCTTTCTTTACATCGTTCAGGCGGGTGACACATCGAGCGACCTGGACGCCGTGTCCACCGCGGCCCTCGTATTGAACGGCAGCACCTTCAAGGATGCCGCCGGCAACGACGCCACCCTCACCCTTGCCAGCCCCGGCGCCGCCAACTCCCTCGGCGCCAACAAGGCGATCGTCATCGACACCACCAGCCCCACGGTTTCCTCGGTCACCTCCACCACCGCCAACGGCTCCTACAAACAAGGCGATACCGTCAACGTGACCGTCACCTTTTCCGAGGCCATCACCGTCGCCACCGGTGGTGGCACCCCCTACCTGACCCTGGAGACGGGGACCACCGACCGCAACGCCACCTATGCCAGTGGCTCCGGATCAACCGACCTTGTCTTTTCCTACACCGTCCAGGCAGGCGACACTTCGAGCGACCTTGATGCCGTTTCCACCGCCGCCCTCGTGTCCAACGGCGGCACGCTCAGGGATGCCGCCGGCAACGACGCCACCCTCACCCTGGCCAGTCCTGGCGCCGCCAATTCGTTCGGTGCCAACAAGGCGATCGTCATCGATACCACCAGTCCCACAGTCACTTCGGTCGGTTCGACAACCGCCAATGGCACCTATTTTCCAGGGAATACCATCGACATTACGGTACTGTTCTCGGAAGCGGTGACCGTCACCGGAACACCGACACTCACCCTCGAAACCGGAACCACCGATCGCAGCGTCAATTATTCCAGCGGATCCGGGACCACGACCCTTGTTTTTTCTTATACCGTGCAAACAGGGGATCTGAGCAATGATCTGGATTATACCACGACGACCGCCCTGGCCTTGAATGGCGGCACCATCAACGATGCCGCAGGAAATGCCGCGACCCTCACCCTGGCGACCCCGGGAAATGCCAACTCCCTGGGAAATGCCAAGGCCATCGTTCTGGCGTCGCTACCCACCGTCACGGATGTTACCTCAAGCACTGCCAATGGCCTGTACAAGGTGGGTGATACCCTTGCCCTCACCGTCACCTTTACAGAGGCCGTGACCGTCACCGGAACCCCAACGATCACCCTGGAAACGGGAACCACCGACCGCAGCGCCACCTATGCCAGTGGTTCCGGAACCACGACCTTGACCTTTAATTACACCGTTCAGGCCGGCGACGGCAGCGGCGATCTCGATTATACCGCGACCAACGCCCTTGGCCTGAACGGCGGCACCATCCAAAACGGCCAAGCCGTCGCCGCGAGCCTCACCCTCGCCAGTCCCGGCGCCGCCAACTCCCTCGGCGCCAACAAGGCGATCGTCATCGACACCACCAGCCCCACGGTTTCCTCGGTCACCTCCACCACCGCCGACGGTTCCTACAAACAGGGCGATACCGTCAACGTAACCGTCACCTTTTCCGAAGCCATCACCGTCACCACCGGCGGCGGCACCTCCTATTTGACATTGGAAACGGGGACCACCGACCGCAATGCCACTTATGCCAGTGGTTCGGGATCGACTTCTCTTGTCTTTTCTTACATCGTTCAGGCGGGTGACACATCGAGCGACCTGGACGCCGTGTCCACCGCGGCCCTCGTATTGAACGGCAGCACCTTCAAGGATGCCGCCGGCAACGACGCCACCCTCACCCTTGCCAGCCCCGGCGCCGTCAATTCTCTTGGCAATGCCAAGGCGATCGTCATCGACACCACCCCGGCGGTCGTCAATCGGGTATCCTCCATCACGAGCAATGGCACCTACAAGGAAGGAGATACCCTGAGGATCACCGTCCATTTTTCCGAAAACGTCACGGTCACGCAAACCCCCACCCTGACACTCGAAACAGGAAAGACCGATCGCGCCGTGAATTATGCCAGTGGTTCGGGAACCGACACACTGACATTCACCTACACGATACAACCGGGAGATGTCAGCGAAGACCTTGACACCATCGCCACCACCGCGCTCGCACTGAATGGCGGCACGATTGCCGATGCCGCCGGCAACGCCGCTTCGCTCCTCCTTCCCACCCCCGGTTCAAGCCGTTCCCTCGGTCAAAACAAGGATTTCCTCATCGATACCACCCCTCCCGCCGTCGTCCAGATCACCTCCACCGCTGCCGACACAACCTTCAAGAGCGGAGAGACCATCCCCATATCCGTCCATTTTTCCGAAACGGTTTTCGTCACCGCCACCCCCGGACTCACCCTGGAGACGGGAACGACCGATCGAACGGCGCGATACCGCCAGGGATCGGGTTCATCGACGTTGGTGTTCGACTATACGGTGGCTGAGGGTGATTTCAATGGCGATCTGGACCTTGTCGCCTTGAACCCGCTTTCACTTGACGGGGCAACCATCAAGGATGGCGCGGGACACGCCGCATCCACCCTGCTGCCGGATCCGGGAACCCCGCTTTCGCTCGGTGGATCGAAGAACATCGTCGCCGACGGGATGGCCCCGGCCATTCTGTCCATCACCTCGCCCGCGGTCGATGGAACCTACAAGGAAGCGGATCGGATCACGGTGACCCTTCATTTTTCGGAGGCGGTCCTGGTAACCGGAACGCCAACCCTGACGTTGGAGACGGGAACGACCGATCGGGAGGCCATTTTTTCGGGAGGGTCCGGGACTACGGCGATCGATTTTTCCTATACCGTGCAACAAGGCGATGCCAGTTCGAATCTTGACATCACAGGACCCTCGGCACTGTCTTACAATGGCGGAGCCATTCGCGATCCAGCCGGCAACCCTGCCGATCTTGCGTTGCCGTCCCCAGGATCCACCCGTTCCCTTGGCCATGGCAGAACGATCATCATCGATACCGCCGCGACGACCCCATCAACGCCCGTCACCCCTGAAACCGCGCCATCGACCGCGGCAACGACCACCCCTGCCGCATCGTCATCGAATACAACACCCACTGCCTCCACCCCGAATCCGACCCCTCTGATTCCCGTGCCGCCCGTTTCGACGCCCCTGGTGACCTCATCCGTTGCCGCGCCAAGCACAACCGCCACACCCGGTATCGCCCCCACGGGGCCAATTTTATCCTCTTCCACCAACGTGGCTGCCGTCGTCACCTTCGCCTCCACGGGGGCCAATCTGGATATCAACAACGGTCCGATCGCCCCCATCGTCACTTTTACCACCTCGACACCGCCACCGACGACACTCCCCGCCACCAGCAACCCATCAGCCCCCACCTCCATCCTGGCACCATCCACGGTCGTGTCGCCCAGTCCGCTCGTCGATACCGTCCTGACGACGTTTCCGTCCCTGATTCTTCAGCCCTCCACCACGGCAACCGCCCCATCCAGCCCCCCCCCGGTCCCACCCGCCGCGCCAACACCAACAACGCCAGGGCCAACCGCGCCCACGGTTTCCCCTTCGGGTACCGGGACCACACCCCCATCCCCCTCCGGAATCACCCTGACTTCCAATGCCGGATTTCCTGTCGCCTCGGGTACGCCCGCCATCCCCCCCGGAGCGTCGGGACTGTTTCTGGCCGATGGCATTCCCGACATGAACGCCACCATTGGCGGCAATGTCGATTTTTCCGTCCCTTCGACCGCCTTTGCCCACTCGGATGGCAACGCGGTCGTACAACTGTCGGCACAGCAGGCGGATGGCCAGTCCCTGCCCAACTGGCTGCAATTCGATCCAAGGACGGGAAAGTTTTCCGGCCAGCCCCCGGAAGGATTCGACGGCAATCTGAACATCAAGGTCATCGCTCGGGACAACAATGGCCGCGAAGCGGTCGCGGTATTCCGGGTCAAGATGGGTCAGGAACGGACCGGAAACACCGACCGCGGGGCTTCATGGCTGCATCCGTCGGCGATTCGACCCGTTCTGGCTCGCTGGGGGGCGATGGACAGGGACCAACCCATTCAGGAAGGATCGCCCGGCCTTTCCCGTCAACTGGCACACCATGGCCGGACAGGATGGATCGAGCGTACCCTGCGCTTGCAACACGCCGCTGAAAGAATGGCTACGTCACGGAACATGGTATCGAAAGGATGATCACGATAACGATTTCCTTTGACATTACATGCGTTGGCAGATCGTCACAGACTCAATGATCGTGCGTCCACCTTGACAAAAAATGAAAAATCCAGCGATGCTCAACAGAATCAACGTAACCGCCTTTGTGGATTGGAACTCCCAGTTCCATAATGCGGGTCAGTCGAATCAAAAACATCCTGATCGCCAAGCAGAGAAAACGATCGACTACGTTTCCGAGAAACTTGCATCCCTTTTGACAGGAATGGATCAAAATTCCCTATTTCACGTTGTCATGCGCATTTACCATGGATGGTATCAGGGACTGACAATGACGAAGCATCGCATCGCTCTTGGCAACCTCATCAAAGACGAATTGGTCCCCAGAAAACGATCCAATGTCCGTTTCGACTGGTCCCGTCCCTTTGGCGACACGCTTGCCGACGCATTCGATCACAGAAAACACAAACGATTGGGAATTCATCTTCCGGATACATTACGCAGCGACGCGAAAGGTGAAAAACGTGAAAAAATGGTAGACACCGCGCTCGCCTGCGATCTTCTCCACGCAGCACGTTTCGAATCAGACTCATGGCGAATCGTCATGGCCGAGGACGATGACCTTGTTCCTGCGGTATTTGTGGCGGAAAAGTGGTCCAAGGAAAAGGGCGGGCGCACCATTATTCTCCGCAAGAGAGACAATAACGGACATCTGAACCTGAACGGAATATTCTCGAAGATGGAGTCCTGAAAATGGATAAAGATGCCTTCCTGAAGGAACTTGGCCTGTTTGCGGATCTTGATTCACAGCCTGATTCCGTCCTCAATGGAAACAATATAATCATCAGGTTCCATCAATATGGTGCCCCTGTTCAGCTTACCCTCGATACCCGAGAAGGATCCGTCATTGAACGTCGTGACGGGAACGAAGTTCGCCACAACACGTACAAAGGATTGCTCGCCTCACCTTCTTTCGGCGATCTGAGGCGTTTCACGGAAGTGCAGAAAACGCTGTTGAAAACGGAGTTCCCCTATATCGAAGACACTGCTGCACATCTTCCAATCATAGGTGAACTCGCAACGGATGGAACCGAAACAGACACAAACCTTCTTGACGCCATCAAAAGCTGGCTGAACAACACGGCTCCACCGGGATCGCCGGTTCGGGCACTTGTCATTGACGGTCCCGCCGGGATCGGCAAAACCCACCTGATCAGAAGATTATGTCATGATCGAGTCATGGGTTTCAGCGCCGGTTCGCCACCGCCGATCCTGCATGTTCAGAGTCGTGGAAAACAATTGACCTCCTTGAACGATGTCATCGCCGGCACACTTCAATTCCTGCGACTGCGCCTGACCTACTTCCAGGTTCCAATACTGGTTCGGCATGGTTTGATTCAGGTCGCCATCGATGGATTCGATGAAATGGCCGATCCCAATGGCTATAATACGGCATGGGGGACGCTCGGGGAGTTCATCAAGGACTGCGCGGGCGGCACCTTACTGCTGGCCGGTCGCGATACGTTCATCGATGTCGAAACGGTCAAGAATGCGCCGATTGGTCTGAATTCCTCCGTCATCTCGGCCGTTCATCTGCGCCATCTGAGGGCGGACGAAGCCAGGGAATGGCTTGGGTCTCAGGGATGGGACAAAAGCAAAATCAAGGACATGGACAACCTTCTCGAAGAGGGATCCTACACCTTGCGTCCTTTTTTCATCAGCGAAATCAACAAAAAATTAAAAAACGAAGAAGAATGCGGCTTCTTTCTTTCTTTTCCGCTTCGCTCATTGATCGATTCCATTCTTGAACGCGAAGCAAAAATACTCGCCAGAACGAATACCAGCCCGGAACAAACAGATAAAATAAAAGAGCGATTATCCGCCTTTTTCATTGAAGTCGCCCGGGATATGGCAGATTGCGAAAGCGAATCCATCGATCAAGACAACCTTGTTCTCATTCTGGAACTGGTATTCAAAGATCATGTCCCAGAGGATGTCCTCCGATCCCTGCGCCACAGGGTGCAATCGTTTCCCCTTCTTGAAAGAGAGGGAAACAACGAAAATCGCCGCTTCCCACATTCCCAAGTCCAGGATTATTTCCTGGGCCTTGCCTATCTGTCCCTCCTGGCGACAGGTTGCGAACGTCCCAAATCCTTGCGCCGCAATGTCATCGGTATCGACTTCCTCGACATATTTCACGATATTGCCTCAAGCGCCTTTCCCGATGACGTGATCCGTTTCCGCGATGGTGCAATAAGATTGCTCGCGGATCACGGGTTCGCGGACCGCAGCAGGCAAAACATTGCCGCCATTCTTCTTGCGGCGCTTCCGGCAACCGCCAAACCTGCGTCCAAGACGTGCCTCATCGAAAACATCTGGTTCGGTGACGTGCTTCTGCGCGGGACCCTGCCTTCGTGCCGTCTTGCACATGTTGGCATTTCATACCTGGATGCCCGTGGCGCGGATCTTTCGCAAATCCATTTTGAGAACAGCTCGGTCACAAGTCTTGTCGCCGACATGCAGACACGTCTGCCAGACTCATTTCCCGATCCACACTCCCTTTCCATCGATGAACACGGACGATCGCGGAAATTACCCAACGAGGATATGTCGAAATGGATCGAAAAACAGAAACCCGGCCAGGAAAAGGCACGGAATGGCACGCAAGAACATTTTTACAACGAATACCTTGACTACTTTGAACGGCTTTGCCGCGTGATCATTCGCCAGGGATGGATTCGTATGGCAAAAGACGACAGTGCGGGAAAACTGCTGGAGGATGATCGATGGCCAAACATTCGTGATGAACTTGACAGGCTGAAATTTCTTGAGGCGTCCTTTACGAAGCCTGCCTCCGGACAAAACGCACCCTTTGTCCGTATTCGGCGCGCTCGTGAATTGCTGACGCGGCAAACGGACGATCCAGAGATCACTCAGGTCCGCAAAGCCATTATCAATCTTGGGTCGTCATAATATTCAGTATGATTATCAAGCAATAACCAATAAACCTACCCAAAGGGTTTTTGATTATCAATTTATCAACAAACCAACAACCCGATCCAGATGTTCCTCGACCGGTCGCATCACCCCTTCATCCTTCAATCGTTGCGCCGGTTGTACCGGTTGGGCTTTCTTCCCTTCTTCCGCCGTGACCTCGGGATAGAACACCTGGGCGACCTGTCGTCGCCACTCCGCCACCGCATCCTCCCAGACCTGTTCCTGTTCCGTCTTTTGCCAACCTGTCTTCAGGTATTCAAGAATCTTTCCGTGCAACGATGAAATCACCTTCCGATCCCTGGGCAACCATGCGCCCAAGGCCTGGGCCTCGAAAAGACGTCCCTGGCCACGCAGGATCCGTCCCAGATCGATCCAAAGGGGATACTCCGATGGCGGCAAAAGCCATCCCGGCGCCCCATGCCCGTGACCTGCATTCTCCTTTTCCTCCAACATCACTCGAACCCCCAGCTTGCCAAGGAAAACCGCCCCATCCAGTTTCCCCATCCGAACCAGCAACCGCAGCGCCAAATGGGAAAAACTGGTTTGCATCCAGGATAATTCCCTGATCTGCAATAGAATCATCCCCTGACGCAACAATTTTATTCCCTGTTGCCAATCATCATCATGAACGGCCAGCCACATTCGCAAATAAATGTTGATCAAAAATGCAGGGTGCGCCGGTTTGTCCACCCGTTCCAGAATGGAACGTCCCTCCTCCACCATCTCCCGCGCTGCGGAAATACGGTCAATTTTCATTTTCAAACAGGAAAATTGATTTAAAAATTCGCCGACGAACAAATGCCCTGGACCAAAATGATCGCGAACGATGCCAAGCATACATTCATGGAGCCCTTCCGATTTTTCATGGAATCCCTTGCGCAGATAAAACCGCCCCAAGGCGTTCAGCGCCGGAAGAACTCCCGGATGGTCCGGACCGTGCAACGCCCGGGTGGAGGCCACCACCTCCTGCAACAACCGCTCGGCTTCGTCAAGATTGCCCAACTGCTGGTGGGTTTCGGCCAAAAGTTCCTTGGCCAGCAAGGTTTCAGGATAATTGGGCAACAAGGAATGCAGGGCGATGTCCCGGGCCCGTCCCAAAACTTCAAGGGCCTTGCCGTAGGCACCGGTCCGCAGATGCGCCCGGGCCAGATTGTTGAGCACATGCACCATCTGCGGCGCTCGCTCCCCAAGGCCCGAGGAGAAAATCTTCATGGATCGCCGGATCATCTTCATCGCCCGATCCTGACGACCCGTCTCCAGACACAACAGGGCATAATTGTTCAGGGTGAATGCAATATCAAAGGTTGCCCAAACACTGTTTTTCCTGAAAAAAGACAGCGCACGGGTAAAATTTTCCTCCGATTCCTTGAATCGACCCAGGCGGAAACAGCAATATCCCAGTTCGTTGTGGACCTGACCGAGAAAACCGGGACGCGGTTTGGAACTGTCGGATTCCATGAAGGCAGACTGATTCCATTTTTCCAGGGCCTTGGCAAAACTGCCCCTGGATTGCAGATCAACCGCATCCTTCCACAATGTTTCGGCCCGGTTTCGCTTCCAATCCTGGGCCTCGACCGGCTTTTGGTTCAAGCGGCGCCAGGCGATGACAATCACCCCCATCGCCAGCAAAAATCCGGTAACGACAAGAACGATCATCCAATTGAGGTTCAACATCCGTCATGTCCATGTTCGATGCCACCGCGACACGGTCTGTCCCCATGAATCCGGGTGGCATCCTCCTCACCACCCTCAACGCCCGTTATCGTCATACCGCCCTGGGCTTGCGTTGCCTCAAGGCCAATCTTGAAGAACTCGCCCCCGACTGTCGCATCATGGAATTCGACATCCATGACCGTCCGGTCGATATTGCCGAAAGCCTTCTGCACCATCGTCCCGCCATCATCGGCATCGGGGTCTACGTCTGGAACGTGGAACCGGTGGCGCAACTCCTGGAAATCCTGAAAGCCATCGCCCCCGAAACACTTCTGATCCTGGGCGGACCCGAGGCGGGTTACGCCCCCGACAACGCCGCCTGGCACGCCCCCGCCGACCTGCGCGTCGCCGGCGAGGGCGAATGGATCTTTCGCGACCTGTGCCGCCAACACCGCGCCAACCGCCGGATCCAACCACCCGCAAACAAACGGATCGTCGCGCCACCCATCGATCTTTCCCAGGCAATCCTCCCCTATGGACTCTACGATGTCCAGGATATTAAACACCGGTTCACCTACGTCGAGGCCTGCCGGGGTTGTCCATGCGGCTGCATCTTCTGCCTTTCGGCCAACGATGCCCCCATGCGACAGGTTCCCATCGACCGTTTTCTCGACGCCATGGAAAACCTGCTCGACCGCGGGGCGCGACAGTTCAAGTTTGTCGATCGCTCCTTCAATCTGAACAGCGCCCATGCCCTGGCCATCCTCGATTTTTTCCTCGAACGCCTCTCCCCCGAGCTGTTCTTGCACTTCGAAATGCTTCCCGGACATCTGCCCCGACCCCTGAAAGACCGACTGGCCCTGTTCCCAAAAGGGACCGTGCAACTGGAAATCGGTCTGCAAACCTTCAATGCCACCACCCACCGTCACATCCAACGCCGCCAGAACAACAACAGCGCCGACAAAACCCTTTCCTGGCTCCGCACCCATACCCAGGTCCACCTGCACACCGACCTGATTCTGGGCCTGCCCGGAGAATCGCTGCCCTCGATGGCCCAGGGCTTCGATCGATTGCTGCGTCTCCAACCCCACGAAATTCAGGTCGGTCTGCTCAAACGATTGCACGGAACCGCCCTGGCACGTCGCGATGACCTCAAGCACATCACCTTCAATCCCTGCCCCCCCTACGACATTCTTGAAAACGACCAGATCGATTTCGCCACCATGCAGCGATTGCGCCGGTTCGCACGCTATTGGGACCTGATCGGAAATTCAGGCCGCTTTCCCCATTTCATCGACTGGCTGCGTGGCCAGAAAACCCCGTTCGCCTCATTCCTGACCCTTTCCGACTGGTTGTTCGCCACCACCCGGCAAACCCACCGGATCGCCCTGCCACGATTGTTCCGATTGATGGCCCAGGGTTTGATCCAATCCTTGAAACTGGATCCCGACACGGCCCATCCGATCCTGCAACAGGACTGGAAGGTTTGCGGATACGGGGAAGACCCGGTCTGGGAAATGGATGGACGCTCCGGACAACCGGACTGATCGCCGGCAGTTACAAAGAATATACTGTCACTAGATTCACCCATGGAACGACACTCATCTGGAGAACATCATACGAGCGGATGGCGACGACAAGAGAAAATCTGAATGCACGATGGCAAAAACGAGCAACAGAGGGGCGGAGAAACAACGATCTGTCGGAACAGAATTGAAAAAATTCATACTGGAATAAACTTCATATAATAAAAATTAGAAACATGTATAAACATAAGATGTTCAAACTTTCGATAACATGGGTTGCACTGGACCACCGATGACCCTCAGGAAATATCGTTGGCGGAAACGATTTTCAGGAGACGGTTCAGGTCGCTGGCAGAGAGTCTGGTATTGAAAGACAGAGAAAGCAAACGGACCGTTTCATCACGGTCGGATGATGTTTCATCGGTCGCGATGGAGACGTGAAGCGGGCACGGATGGCTGGCAATCGCATCGTGGTTTTTGATCAAGCCGCTATTTTTATTGAAGTTTTCCATGGTTCTCAACCTCCTCTTAAGTTGGTCCATGTTCCGATTTCGAAGGAAAGGATCCTAGCAGAGTATGGTCGCCATTGCCCGAAAATTCGCGCATGCCACGGGCGAAAAACGGGTGGAGAAAGGGTAACTCCTTGAGGAGAGAGACAAAAAAAAATCGCCTGGAGTAAACTTGTTTTCGGCACTGGAAATGCATCGATGACGGGGCAATTCATTGGCAATGGAAATTAGAAAAAGAATTTTTCCGGTCATGAATGGCGGCGATCAGGGACACCTTCCGTTCGCCGACCCAGTTGCCCTATAATGTCGCTCCCATGGCCTTCTCCTTCTCACCCATAGCCCGGCAACGTTGGCGGCGATTCAAGGCCCATCGACGGGGCCTTGTGTCACTGTGGCTGTTTTCGATTCTGTTCCTCCTTTCCCTGGGGGCGGAGTTGATCGCCAACGACAAACCGATCCTCCTGAATTATCAGGGTCGATTGTATTTTCCCCTTTTTCAAAGCTATCCCGAAACGGAGTTCGGTGGATTTTTCGAGACCGAAGCGGACTACAAGGATCCTTTTCTGCTCGAAACCCTGACGACCAACGGCAACTGGATGCTCTTTCCGCTCAATCCACACAGTTTCGATTCGATCAATTCCCGTCTGGCCCGCCCTGCCCCATCCCCGCCCGATGCCGTCAACCTTCTGGGAACCGATGATCGCGCCCGGGATGTCCTGGCGCGTTTGATCTATGGCTTTCGCCTGTCGGTGCTGTTCGCCCTGACCTTGACCTTCATCGGTGTCGTGGTCGGGATTTTCGCGGGGGCGATTCAGGGGTACTTCGGGGGGCGGGTCGATCTTGTGCTGCAACGGTTCATGGAGGTGTGGGGCAGCATGCCGGAACTGTATCTGCTGCTCATCTTCGCCAGCCTGTTCGAACCGGGCGTCTGGCTGCTGGTGACCTTGCTGTCGCTGTTCGGCTGGATGGGCCTGGCCGATTATGTCCGGGCCGAATTTCTGCGGGCGCGCAATCAGGTCTATGTCAAATCGGCGCGGGCCCTGGGGGCCGCAGATGCCTCGATCATGTTCCGCCATGTCCTGCCCAATGCCCTGACCCCGGTCATCACCTTCTTGCCGTTTCGGATTTCCGGCGCCATCCTCGCCTTGACCAGCCTTGATTTCCTGGGATTGGGCGTCCCCCCCGCAACCCCCAGTCTGGGTGAACTCCTCGCCCAGGGCAAGGCCAACATCGATGCCTGGTGGCTTTCCCTGGCCGCCTTCGTCGTCCTGGTCGGCATGATGCTGCTCCTCAATTTTATCGGCGAGGCCCTGCGCGATGCCATGGATCCCGGCAAGGAGTGATCAAGGCATGGATTCATGGTTGTTGGAAGTCAGCGATCTTTCCGTCACCTTCGGCGATGCGGCGGTTCGGGCGGTGGATGGCGTTTCCTTCGCGATCGCCCCAGGAGAAACGCTCGGATTGGTGGGAGAGTCGGGAAGTGGCAAAACCTTGGCCGCTTTGTCCCTCCTGCGTCTGCTGCCCCCTTCGGCCCGATTGACGGCGGCCAGGATCCGTTTTCAGGGGGTCTCCCTGGAAACCCTGACGGAACACGAACTGATGCGGATCCGCGGCGGCGGAATCGGCATGATTTTCCAGGAACCCATGACTGCCCTCAATCCGGTGATGCCGATTTTTCGGCAGTTGTCGGAAAACATGGAACGCAACCCCGACATGGAGGTCGGCTCATTGCGCGACGCGGCGGCCAATCTGCTCGACCTGACCGGAATTGCCAATCCCCAATACCATCTGGACGCCTATCCCCATCAACTGTCGGGTGGGCAACGTCAACGGGTGATGATCGCCATGGCCCTGGCACGAAAACCCGCCCTCCTGATCGCCGACGAGCCGACAACCGCCCTGGATGTCACCATCCAGGCCCAGATCCTCGACCTGCTCGCGTCGATCCAGAAACGGTTCGGAATGGCCTTGTTGCTCATTTCCCATGACCTGCACATGGTACGCAAGGTCGCCTCGCGGGTGGTGGTCATGCATGCGGGACGGATCGTGGAACAGGGAACCACCGCGACAATCTTTCAGGCCCCCCGTGACCCTTATACCCAAAAACTGATCCAGAGCCTTCCCGATGCCGAAGGTCCCGTCGCCCCATCCCATCCGGCCCCGCTCCTTCGCGCCAGCCATCTGACGTGCCATTTCCCGGTGAAAAAAGGAGTGTTCCGGCAAACGGTGGGGCTGATCAAGGCGGTCGATGACGTGTCCCTGACCATCGGTCGCGGTGAAACCCTGGGGGTGGTGGGAGAATCGGGCAGTGGCAAAACGACGCTTGGAGAATTGATCCTGCGCCTCAACGATGGCGGAGGAACTCTGGAGTTCGACGGGGTCGATCTGTTTTCACTCAATCGCGCCGCGCTCAGGCACATGCGCCGCCGGATCCAGGTGGTCTTCCAGGACCCCTTCTCCTCGCTTTCTCCCCGGTGGACGGTGGGACGCATCCTGGAGGAAGGTTTGATCATCCACGAGGCAAAGGACGATCCCGTTCAGCGTCGCCAGAAGGTATTGTCGATGGTCAAGGAAGTGGGACTCGATTCCAAGGTTCTAGATCGTTATCCACATCAGTTTTCCGGGGGCCAGCGACAGAGAATCGCCATCGCCCGCGCCATGGTCCTCAACCCGAGCCTCCTGGTGCTCGATGAACCCACCAGCGCCCTCGATCTGACGGTCCAGGCGCAAATATTGAACCTCCTGAAAGGTCTGCAACAGCGCCACCAACTCTCCTTTCTATTCATTTCCCATGATCTGCGGGTCATTCGCGCCATGTCACATCGTGTCATGGTCCTCCACCAGGGCAAGGTCGTGGAAGAGGGACCAACCCGGCAATTGTTTCAGGCGCCACGCCATCCCTACACGAAAAACCTGTTGCGGGCCGCCCTGGACCTGTCGGCGGAGACCATGGAAAAGGACTGAACCTTGCCCGACATCGTCCCCCTGCCCTCCGACTATGCGCTCTGGCTCGCCGAACTCAAAAATCGCATCCACGAAGCCCAGCAACGGGCTTCGTTGGCGGTCAACCGGGAATTGGTGCTGCTCTACTGGCGGATCGGTCAGGACATCCTGGCACGGCAGGGACGTGAAGGATGGGGCGCCAAGGTCATCGACCGGCTGGCCCAGGACCTGCGTACCGCCTTTCCGCAAATGAAGGGATTTTCCCGGGCCAACCTTTTGTACATGCGCGCTTTCGCCGAGGCTTGGCCCGATCCGGAAATTGTCCAACAGGCTGTTGGACAGTTGCCCTGGGGACACAATCTGGTATTGATCACCAAACTTAAAACGCCCGAGCTTCGTTTGGCCTATGCCCGCCGCGCCATGGCGCATGGTTGGTCGCGTAATGTGTTGACCATCCACATCGAACGACGTTTGTTGGAACGGGAGGGGCAGGCCATCAGCAATTTTGCGTTTCGTCTTCCTGAACACCAATCGGACTTGGTGCGTGAATCACTCAAGGATCCCTACCTTTTCGACTTCCTTGGAGTAGGCAACGAGGCCCAGGAACGGGCCATCGAGGAAGCGATCGTCAGACATATCACCGATTTTCTTTTGGAACTGGGGGCAGGTTTTGCATTCGTCGGACGGCAGGTTCACCTGGAAGTGGGGGGCGAGGATTTTTTCATCGATCTGCTTTTCTACCATCTGAAGCTGCGTTGTTATGTGGTGATCGAACTCAAAGCAGGAGCCTTCAAACCGGAACACACCGGCCAACTTGGTTTCTACCTCAGCGCCGTGGACGGCGAAATGAAGTCGCAACACGACAATCCGACCATCGGTTTGCTGCTGTGCAAGAGCAAGAACAAGGTGGTGGCGGAGTACGCCTTGCGCGATTCCACCCAGCCCATCGGCATTGCCGAATACCAACTGATGGCCGCCCTGCCCGCCGAGTTGCAAACCAGTCTGCCCAGCATCGAGGCCATCGAGAAAGCCCTTTCCGGAGAATCCGATGCCGGGGAACATTCTTGATCTTTTCCTCCTCCGGAAGCGCCGGATCAGTTGCCGCCGGAAAGGATACGGGAGGCCTGATCCAGGACCGAATCGGGCATGCGCCGGTTGGCCTTTCGGGTTTCACGTTTGATCTTGTCGTAGATTTCCTCGCGGTGTACCTGGACATCGCGCGGCGCCTCGATGCCAATGCGCACCTGATTGCCCTTGATCCCCAGAAGGGTGATCTTGATGTCGTCGCCAATGTTCAGGCTTTCACCGATTCTCCGTGTCAAAATCAACATGGTTCACGTCCCCGCGTCAAAACTTGTGCCAGTGGGAAAAACCGCGGCAGAATCGCCGTTGCCGGGGAGGTCATGGTGTGGAGGCATTGACGAAAGCATTCCATGAGTGACAGGCTTTCAGGCCACATCCTGTGCCCCGTGCTGATGAAACAAGACCCAACGCCGTATCGGGCGCGTCTCAAACGCCATCGATGGTTCAAGCGCCATTCGCAAAACCGGATCTCCAATGTTCGTCTTCTCCCGCAGGCCGCGTCCAGAGCGCCGCCGGGGGGGCTACAATTGTTTGGAGATGAAATGAAATCGTGACCCCGAGGCATGACGCCCCCCTCTGCGATTGTAGGAGGCGACCGGTCCCTGGGTGCTTTCCTTGACAGCCCGCAAAATCGATTCGGTCGCCGCCAGAACCCCCTTGAAGGCGGCTTGATTGTGCCGGTTTGTCTTGTCCGCCTTGTCGATTTCCGTCTTCAGTCGTTCGCGCAGGGTGAGAAGGCCGGTATTTCCTCCCAGTGACTGATCCAGAGACATCAGGTTGAGCCGGTCTCCCGCCAACCCCAGTTTCGCCCCGAGTTGCCGCGTGATTTTCTGTCGCAGGCGATCACCGGCCTGGATTTCTTCCAGAACCCTCCCGATCTGGAGCGCCAAGTGTTCCATCGCCTCGGGGTTGCGTTGTTCCAGGGCAACCCGTTCCTGTTCGAGAAGGCGGGTCAGGTTCTTGTAAAGTTCCACCAGGGGGGCGACCACTTTCACAAGATGTTCCAACTCCGCCTTGTGGATGTGGTGCGCGTCGGATCGGGAGGCGGCCATGGCGACGATTACATCACCTTTCTGCGTTCCTGCAACACATGACGCAGTATTTTGTCCGCCACGGCAACGCTATCGACCTGGTATTGGCCATTGGCGATCGCCTCGCGTATGGGAGCAACCACCGCCGCACGTATGTTCGGGGCGGTATGGGCCACCTCGTCGGCCATGTTGATGGTCCGGGAGATCCGCGAAACGGCAACATCGTCCTGGCGGTTGGATGCGGTGGTCCGCGCCGCCCCCTTGCCCCTGGCTCCCGAAATTCTGCGACCGGTGATGCGGTTGAGACGGTTGCCATCGGAACTCTTGATTTTGGTGACCATGGAATCCCTCATCTTTCGACCCGCGGTCGAGTCGCGTGGTGTTGGACGATCGGACGGGGCTTGCGTCAAAATTTTGATGCTTTGACGTTCATCGCTCCGATGACCCGCCGAATCGGCTCATTGTCGTTATTTTGATGCATTTTTTGGTCCAAACTGAGTTGCCTGAATGGAACCGGCCTCCGACCGCAGTCTTTGGACCTCCGCCGCAGCCTGTGTGACCGGAGATGGACCGCCGGATCCTGCCGCCTGGAGCTGGTAGCGTTTGATCAATTGCTGGAACATCATCTCGCCGAGGCCCATTCCGCGCCCACTCCTCTGGCTCATCATATTAGCATACTCGCCGTCCAACATATCACGAAATATTTTCTCCCCCTGGCTTTCACGGATCAGCCCTTCGCCAGTCTCATCCTTGGGGATGGTTTTGCGCATGCTGGAAAGCATCTGCTTGATGAAGAGCGATTCAAAATCGGCGGCGGCGGCACGCAGACGTTGTTCGTCCCTGGGAGAAAGGGTGGTCAACCGCGGCGTGGTGGCGGTCGGAGCGAGACGGGAATCGGCAATGGGTTGACTCACAGGATCTCCAGTTCGGCCTGAAGGGCCCCGGCTGCCTTGATGGATTGCAGAATGGTGATCAGATCACGGGGGGTGACGCCAATCTTGTTCAGATTGCGCACCAGGTCGCCGAGGGTGACGCCCTGGTTCATCTGGATGACGCGGGCATCCGCCTCCTGCATTTGCACGTCGGTGTTGGGAACGATCGCCGTATCGCCGCCGCTCAGGGGACCCGGTTGGCTGACGGTGGGATTTTCAGTCACCTTGATGCTCAGGTTGCCGTGGGCCAGGGCGACCGTGGAAACACGCACGTTCTCTCCCATGACGATGGTCCCTGTCCGTTCGTTGACGACCACCCGCGCCGGCTGATCGGGTTCGACCTGAAGGTTTTCCATGCGCGAAATCAGGCCGACCATCTTTCCCTGATAGTTCGGAGGAATGACCAGTTCGATGGTTCCCGAGTCGATGGCGCTGGCAGGGGTTCCACCCAGCATTTCGTTGATGCTGGTCACGACGCGGTTGGCGGTGGTGAAGTCGGGATTTCTCAGGGAAAGTTGCAGGGTGTTTTCGCGGTTCAGGGCGAAGGGAATTTCACGTTCGATGATGGCCCCGCCCGCGATGCGGGCCACGGTCGGATGGTTTTTCTGCTGCGTCTGATTGGCCCCGGCGGCGAAGGATCCTCCCAGGATGACCCCACCCTGGGCGACGGCATAAACCCGCCCATCCGCCCCCTTGAGCGGCGTCATGATCAGGGTCCCTCCCTGCAACGATTTGGCATCGCCGACCGAAGACAGGGTGACATCGAGGCGCGATCCCTGGCGCGCGAAGGGCGGCATGGTCGCGGTGACCATCACCGAGGCGACGTTGGCCATGCGACTCGCCTCTTCCATCGAGATGCCGAGCCGTTCCAACATGACCCGCAGGGATTGATTGGTGAAGACGGCGCTGCTGTCGCCGGTGCCGCTCAGGCCAACCACCAGACCAAAGCCGGTGAGGGGGTTGTCCCGCACCCCCTCGATATCGACGACATCCTTGAGCCGGGCCGCCTGGGCGGTTTCCATCCAAAGGAGCGGCAACAGCAGGAGCAAAATCCACGACAGAAGTGTTCTCGGTTTCATGGGAATCACAGAAGGTTGAGCGTGGACAGGGTACGGAAAATGATATTGGGCCGTTGGACATCGGACAGGTCGCCCTCGCCCGAATATTCGATCCGGGCATCGGCGATCATGTCGGAATTGATCGAATTCTTGTTGTCGATGTCCTCCGGACGGACGATTCCCGAAATGATGATGAACTGGTTTTCATTGTCCATGGTGATGTCGCGCCGTCCCTCGATGCGCAGATTGCCATTGGCCAGAACCTCGGTGACCAGGCAGGAGATGGTCGCGGTCAGTTTGGCGGCCCGCTCGCTCTTGCCATCCGCCTTGCTTTCGCCCGATCCGGTCGCCTGGGCGATCTGGTTGAGCGAAATACCCTTGTTGGCATCGATCTTGAGCAATTTGTCCAGATCGGGACTGGTCATGCCGAAGGTGGCGGTATTGTCCTTGGAAACATCGGTCTTGGCCTTGTTGGTGGAAGAGGCACTTTCAAGGATCCGCACCTTGACGATATCTCCGACATAACGCGCCTTGTTGTCCTCGAAGAGCGAATTGCGTCTCGTGGTTTGCCAGATGGAACCCTTGTTGGGGGCCAGGGTTTCGGGCGGGGTCGGTTGGATGATGGCCACGGGATCGGAAGGGCGTTGCGATGCCCGCGTCATGCCGCAGCCGCCGAGCGGGATGGCCAGGACCAACGCCAAACCCGCCGCCATGCCGGAATAGTTCATGTTCGATCCTCCTTTGGCTTCACCACGTTCCCACCCGTACCAATCCCGGAGCGGCGATGCGTGCCTCATAACGCATCTGGCTGTCGGGATTGCGCAGCTGGATGACATCTCCCACCCGTCCCTTGTCAAGGGCGACGGCGGTCGCTTCGATCTGAAGACCCGGACCGCCCGCAACCACCACCCGGACCCGTTCACCACGCGCCACCGCCAGCGGACGCTCGAACCACGATCCCAGCAGGGGAACCCCGGAAGGGATGCGGCGGTTGGCCGCCAATCCGACAACCTCGCCAACGTCACGAATCATGTCGGAAGCGGTCCGTGTCACGGCGATGGTGCGCCAGTCCAGGTCATCGGCACCGACGACCGCGCCCCGTTGCAACGTGGTCCGGGCGACGGGAATCTTGAATTCAAGTTTCAGGCTGACCGGAATGCGCAACCGTTTTTCCGTCCGACCGTTGACGCGAAACGCCACGGCGACCGATTGCTGCCCCGCCACCCCCTTGAGGGAATCCGATTCCACCAGGCAATCGATCTCGCCATCGGGAAGACGCAATGAATAACGGTAGCGGGCCTCCTCGACGGTCAGTTCCGCCCCCTGTTGCGCCAGGATGTCTTGCAATTTTTCCGCCACCATCCGGTTGATCGTGTCGGAGTGGACCTCCTGCGCCCGGACTGGCGCAGGAAAAAGGAGATGCAGAAAAATGAACAGTCCCGCGAATACCGAGTGTACCATATTACCTCTTGAGCTGTGTCACATAGCCCAGCATGCTGTCGGCGGTCTGAATCGACTTGGTGCCGATTTCGTAGGCGCGCTGGGTGGTGATCATGTCCACCATTTCCGTCACCATGTTGACGTTGGACTGTTCGAGGGCGTGCTGCCGCAGGCTCCCCATGCCGTTTTCCATGGGATTGGAAACGATCGGCGTCCCCGAGGCGACGCTTTCGACGAACAGGTTGTTGCCAATGGCGGTCAGACCGGCGGGATTGACAAAATTGGCCAGTTGAAGCTGTCCCTGGTTGGCGATGAATCCCGGATCGGTATTGATGGCAAAACCGATGCTGCCGCTTTGTTCGATGGAAATGCGGGTATGGGTATTGGGATCGACGCCGACCTGCCCGCCGATCAGAGGATAGCCATCGGCAGTGACAATGTTGCCATCCTTGTTGATGTGGAAGGAACCGTCACGGGTATAGGCAGTGCTGCCATCGGGAAGCTCAATCTGAAAAAATCCCTGACCGGTGACCATCATATCGACATTGAACGGCGCTTCGCTGGTGGGAACGGCGCTGCCCTGGGAAAATTCCTTGCTGACCCCGGATACCTTGACGCCATGTCCCAGCTGAATGCCGACCGGGACCTGAGTTCCGGTCTGGGAAGTTTCGGAGCCGGCGGGACGAAGGTTGGCATAGAGCAAATCCTGGAAATCGGTCCGGGATTGCTTGAATCCGGTGGTATTGACGTTGGCCAGGTTGTTGGCGATCGTGTCGATGCTGGTCTGTTGCGCCTGCATGCCGGTGGCGGCGGTCCAAAGTGCGCGAATCATTCACTCATTCTCCTGACTTGGGATGGATGCAATCCGTATGGGTCAACCCAACCGACCGATCTGATTGGCCTGGGCATCGAGTCCATCCAGGGTTTGGATGGCTTTCATGTAGCTTTCGAAGGCGCGGTTGGCGTCGATCATCTGGGTCATGCCGCGGACGACATTGGCGTTGGAGGCTTCGAGATATCCTTGATGAAACCCCCCTTTGGCCTCGGTCAGATTGGTCACGGTCCCTTCGGGGGCCTCGAACAGGTTCTGTCCGGCCCTTTTGAGGGATTCTTCCGGCACGCCCGCGCGCATGAACCTGCCAATGATACCGTTTTTGTTGGAAATGGTTCCATCCTTGGCGATGGAAATCGGATCGCTGCCGACGACCAGGGGACCGCCATTGTCGCCTTGCACCTGGAATCCGCTTTTGTTGACCAGTTCACCAAAGCTGTTGACCTCGAACGCCCCATCCCGGGTATAACGTGGTCCCTGGGGGGTGTTGACGACAAAAAATCCCTCCCCTTCGATGGCAACGTCCAATGAATTGCTGGTCATCTGCAAAGCCCCCTGATCAACCTTGGTGACCGTGCTGGGGGCGGCAGGATAGGTGACGGCCATGGCGTTGGTGGCGGGACTGCTGAACGGAAAGGGGATGTCCCCCGGCCCCCGAAGGCCCAGAAAACTGTCGTCGGGCATGGGAAACTGTTCGGGACCGGGACCGGTGAGGTAGGAATCGAAGGTGATGTCGTTTTCCTTGTAGCCGGTGGTGTTGACGTTGGCCAGGTTGTTGGCCAGGACATCCAGGCGCATTTCGGTTCTGAGGGCACCGTTGACGGCGGCCCAGGCACCACTATCCATGAGGGTTCTCCTTCGTGCGCAAAGTGTATGTTGCCACGCAATCCTTGAGCAAAGGGAAGATGCAATTCCCGCGCCGTAAATCACGTCGCGGCGTTTCCCTGCGGCGAAACCATGGGGGATGCGGGTGAATCCTTCTTTCCCGGATGATTTCGTGGCACACTCCGCGTCACCCGTCAGGCAGGTTTTCAAGTCATCCTGTCGTCACCCTCCCGCAGCGGATGTCTTCGATCCATGATACCACCCAGCCAGAAATCGGCGCATGAATTGGCCCCGTCTCGGGAGGTCGTGGACGATGGTCCGGCCCAATCATGGCAGGGATTGTTGCGTTTGATGGATCGGCTCCGTGGACCCGAGGGGTGCCCCTGGGACCGGGAGCAGACCTGGAATTCCCTGATTCCCCATACCATCGAGGAGGCCTATGAAGTCGCCGAGGCAGTGGAAACGGGCGATTGGCGGCATCTTCGCGATGAACTGGGAGACCTGTTGTTCCATGTGGTTTTTTACAGCCGCATTGGCCGGGAGCAGAATCTTTTTGACATGGAGGATGTGGTTCGCGGCGTCACGGAAAAGATGATTCGCCGTCATCCCCATGTGTTCGGCACCCGAGACCGGGACATCGGGGCCGGGGAGGTTCCGCGCCGTTGGGAGGAGATCAAGCGCCAGGAAAAAATGGCCCAGGCCGTGGACGGGAAAAAAATTCCCTCGATCTTCGATGACCGCGACCACCGTCTGCCGGCACTGCTCTGGGCGGCCAAGGTGCAACGCAAGATGGCCCAGGTGGGATTCGACTGGTCCGAGCTTCGCGGTGTGATCGGCAAGGTGCGGGAAGAGTTGGACGAGCTGGAGCAGGGGGTGTCCCGGGATGATCGGGCCAACATCGAGGAAGAGCTTGGCGATGTCCTGTTCACCATGGTCAATCTGGCGCGCCATCTCAAAGTCAATCCCGAAACCGCCCTGCGCGCCGCAACGCGCAAATTTCAGAATCGGTTTCGTTTCATGGAGGAACGCCTGCACCGTGAAGGCCGCCACCCGAACGCCACGCCTCTGGAAGAACTGGAAGCCCTGTGGCTGGAAAGCAAAAAACACTGTCCTTGAGAAGTCTCGAAAAAAAATCCATTGCAAAGAAAAAAGGGGGTCCCGCCTTTGCGGGAATGACGAGGATCGTCCCCAGGGTTTTGGTTTTGTGTGCCACCCCTTCCCGACAGTCGGAACGGCTGACACGCTCATTTTCATATTTTAGAGGATTTTGATCAATACGCCCATGACCGAAAAACCGACCACCGTGAGTCCACCCAGGCGGGTGATGATACGGTATTCCAGATCTTTAAGATGGGCTTTCATTTCCCGGTCCAGCAGGTCGATATCCTGTTTTGTGGCGAGTCGTTCTTCGATGAGTTCCGCCTGCGACTGGGCAAGGGCCTCAGCCTGTTCATTGGTAAATCCTGCCGCCTTCATTTTTTTTGTGAAGGCAAGGGTATCGAAAACGATTGCGCACGACACAGTCTTTTTTCCCAGCCCGACGGAATGAAAACCGCTTGAAATGAAAACTTCCTCTTGAAGCATACCATGAAATCCCTGGAACGCTCCATCAATTCTACATTGAACGTCCATCAACGGACCCCATAAGTCAGGATGCCGATTATGATTGAACACCTTCGCAACATTGCCATCATCGCTCATGTCGATCATGGCAAGACCACTCTGGTGGATCGGTTGCTGCAACAATCGGGGACGTTGCAGTCCCGCGGGGAGATTCGCGAGCGAATCATGGATTCCAACGACCTGGAGCGGGAGCGGGGCATCACGATTCTGGCGAAGAACACCGCCATTCGCTGGCGGGATTTTCACATCAACATTGTCGATACCCCAGGGCATGCCGATTTTGGCGGCGAGGTGGAACGGGTGTTGTCGATGGTCGATTCGGTCCTGTTGCTGGTGGATGCGGTCGATGGCCCGATGCCGCAGACCCGGTTCGTGACGCGCAAGGCTTTTGCCATGGGATTCAAGCCGATTGTGGTCATCAACAAGGTGGACCGGCCTGGAGCGCGTCCGCATTGGGTACACGAGCAGACGTTCGAATTGTTCGATCGATTGGGCGCCACCGAGGAGCAACTTGATTTTCCGGTGATCTATGCCTCGGCGCTGGAAGGATATGCGTCCCGGGACGAGGAGGTTCGTTCCGGAGACATGACGCCTCTTTTCGAGGCGATCGTGGGATACACCCCGCCGCCGACGACCGATTTCGCCGGTCCGTTCCAGATGCGTGTTTCGTCGCTGGATTACAGTCCCTATGTCGGGCTGATCGGCATCGGTCGCGTCCAGCGCGGGCGCCTGCCCGTCAACGGCATGGTGACGATCGTGGGGCCGGATGGCGGAAAAAGAAGCGCCAAAATCAACAACATCTATGGCTTTCTGGGCCTGGAAAAGGTATCGATCGACGAGGCCCATGCGGGACAGATCATCGCTTTTACCGGATCGGAGAGCCTGGTCATCTCCGACACCTTGTGTCACCCGGAACATCCCGACCCCTTGCCGCCGTTGACGGTCGATGAACCGACGGTGGTGATGACCTTTCAGGTCAACGATTCGCCGTTGTCGGGACGGGATGGCAAGTATGTCACCTCGCGCAAACTCAGGGAGCGGTTGTTTCTCGAAGCGATCCACAACGTGGCGCTGCGGGTGGAGGAGACGGACAATCCGGACCGGTTCCGGGTTTCGGGGCGTGGGGAGTTGCATTTGGGAATCTTGATCGAAAACATGCGCCGCGAGGGATACGAACTGGGCGTGTCACGTCCCGAGGCGATCATTCGCCAGGTCGATGGCGTGTCGATGGAGCCTTACGAACAATTGACGGTGGATGTGGAGGATCGCCATCAGGGGGCGATCATGGAGGCGTTGGGGGAGCGCAAGGGGTTGATTCAGGACATGGTGCCCGATGGACGGGGGCGGGTACGTCTGGACTATATCATTCCGGCGCGTGGTCTCATCGGTTTCCAGACCGAATTTCGCACACTGACCTCCGGCACCGGCATCATGCACCATTTGTTCGACCATTATGGCCCATTGGTCCACAAGACCATCGGCCAGCGCAAGAATGGCGTGTTGATCGCGAAGGAAGCGGGAAAGGCGGTCGCCTATGCCTTGTGGAACCTACAGGAGCGGGGGCGGCATCTGATCAATCCCGGAGAGGAAGTTTACGAAGGTATGATCATCGGTTTGCACAGTCGCGACAACGATCTGGTGGTCAATGTCCTGAAGGCCAAACAATTGACCAACATTCGCGCCGCCGGTTCCGACGAAAACATTGTCCTGACGCCGCCGATCCGCCTGGGGTTGGAGCAGGCGTTGGAATTCATCGACGACGACGAGCTGGTCGAAGTCACTCCGAAAACAATCCGCTTGCGGAAAAAACTGTTGAAGGAACATGAACGCAAACGCGATCGCCGCGCAATCAGTGAATGATTGCACGTAAGCGTTCCTCCCTTTTGATTCGAGTCCAATGGATGGGTTTGGGAAGGGGCAAGCCCCTTCCCAATGGGGTTTGAGGCAATGACAGTATATTCATATCAGATCGTGTGGGGATCTGAACGGCGACGCCGAAATACAAATTGATTGCAAGCGTTATGTTTTGTCAGTTTCATATTCAATAAATCAAACCCACAATTTTTAAAATGATTGAAAATCTGCTCCGGTTTTGCAAATTCATAGGGGTATCCACCAATCCAATCGATCCAATCATGAAAACGAGTCATACCGCGTTTTTGGTGGAACTCCTTGTAACGTCGTAGTGGGTTTTGCAGTTTCATCAGATCGCGAAGAAAAGGCAGGATGAATTCTCTGGGTGCGAAGAGTGCCATGACAGTCCACCGACCGAACGGGCCTGAACAATAGAATTTCTTCACTTTTCTCCATCTTCGGGCAGAAGATCCGGTATCGTGATAAATGGCGATGAACAGGCGTCCGCCAGGTTTGACCCTGGGATATACCAGATCAAATGCCCGGTACATCTGACCTGTATGATGCAGGACGCCCCAGGAATAGACGACATCTGCCTGAGGTAATGCCGCCACAAACGTTTCATCAAGTATCGACCCCTCCGAGATGGTCCAGTTTGCATCTCCAGGTGCAAATTTCTCCCGCATGTTCCGGGTCGATGCCACCGAGACAGGATCATAGTCGAAGGAGTGAACACGGGCACCCATGCGTCGTGCCGCCAGGCTTGACAGACCACTCCCCGAACCTACGTCCAGAAAGTCACATCCTTCCAAAGTGTCGGTGTCCAGCATTTCCTGCATTGAACCCACGGCATTTTGGATGTGGGCCTCGGTGACTCCAGCCAGAAAGCGATGCCAATTGGCACCGAAATCAAAGCGTCCTCCCTGGCGTATTTCGTCACTGTGTTGACTTTTCACGGTTTGCGAAGACATTACGATCTTTCCTCTCTTTTTATAAAAATAACTTGAACATGATTCCTGTAACAGGAATCGATTTTATTGATGAATCGACGGCAATCGTGTCCCCCTGATTGTTCATGTTTCTCATGTTCCCCTTTCCGCCAAAGCAAGCAACCGGTCCCGGAAATAGGCGAAACTCCCGGAACGGTTGGTGGCCACGTCCATGTGGGGAGCAATTTGTTCCGCCCACTCCGATTTCTCGGCACCGATGGCCTGCCAGCCTTTTGCGGAAAGCCTGGCGGAGCCTCCCAGGTAGATGGCATCGGCCAGCTTTTCCCATGTTCCACAAATGCTGTCTTGAACATAACCGTTGAGAACGTCGTCTTTGGCACTGGGATAGGCGGCCTTGACTGCGGGAATGTCCCCGAGGAACCACGCCTCGCCCTCTTCAATGGCCACGCAGAATCGTGTTTCGGGAACAGGGTTGCAGCTGTTCAAAATATTGCGGAGTTCGTTACGGAACGCCTTCAGGCATTTGTCGTCCAGATCGCAGACGACAATCACTGCGGCAAGGTAGTCGGCTGGGTAACTGGAAAAGGTGTTTCCGTATCCTCGCAGCAGCCTGGGAAGTCGATCAAGAAGAATCCTCTTGCCTGGATCCGATGTACCACGCAGATCCTTGGGAACCCGACCTATCCCCTTGTATGGGTGGACAACGAATGTATGGCCAGTCCCGATGATTTTCGGGACCAGAACATCCAGGGCCTTTTTCCCGGATTGATCTTCCACGAGAATTTCAAAATGCATGGCGGTCACCGGGCATCCAGGTAGTCGCTGTACCACAAGCCACCAAGAGGTATCCCTTCTTTCACCATGTTTTGGACGATGGGATTATCACTTACCCGGCGAATGCTGGAAAAGCCATCCGGACCCTTTTCAAGGACCCAAACTTCATCGGGCTCCAAGGCATCCACGAAATAGGGCTGGTGGGTTGTGATGAAGACCTGAGATCCGCCTTTTCGGCCCGTGGCATGCTCCCGAAACTCCCTGGCCAGGGTTTCCAGCAACTTGTGATAGAGCCCGTTTTCCGGCTCCTCGATGCAAAGGAAGGGCGATGGCGTGGGATCATCCAGCAACAGGAGATAGGCGAAGACCTTCAAAGTTCCGTCCGACATCTGCTGGGCATAGAAGGGATCTTTGAAGCCCTTGTCGTTGAACCGCAACAAAAGCCTGCCATCATCTGTTTTTCTGGTGTCAATCCTGTCGATTCCAGGGATGCGTTCGGCAATCCGGGACAGAATTCGCCTGAGCTTGTCCTTGTGTTCCCGTTCCATGAACTGGACAACGTTACCGAGATTGTCGCCATGAAGATTCAAATGCTTTTGCGGCCCGGCAAGAGGCAATCCTCGTGCCGCATCAGGAGTAAAGTAGCTGAGATACCAGCCTTCGATGAACTGGCGAAACGCCGAGACCCGGGGATGTTGCTTCAAGGAACCAAGCGTGGCAATACCAAGTTTTCTGTTGTCGGAAAGTTCCACCACTTCCGTCTCGGTACTCTCTTCGCTGTGATCTTGAAACAGGTCGCGGAACAAGGCGTCCATATCAAGATCCCCCTGGTCCTCCTCGATTTGCTGCCCCTCCCGATCACCTTTCCATGCAACGCCATTGCCGCTGTTGAGGATCAGGAATGAAAAGGGCCAGCCATGTTTCTGCCCGCGCCGGCGCTGGCGTAACCGCTCCTTCCGTACAAATGGGCGGCCATCCTTGTCCAGATCGATTTCAAGCTCATAGGTGATGGGGCGGGCATTCCCGTCCTCCTTATAATAAACAATAAACCCGATGGGCTCATGCACACCCTGGGAGCGGATACGCTCAAAACCGCCGCGTTCACGCAGGTCGCACGCCTCTTCAACGCCCACTTTCAGGCAATCCGCCAGAAAACCAAAAGCATCGAACAAGGTGCTTTTGCCAACACCATTCTTGCCGATCACGGCAGTCATTGGCGTCAACGGCGATGCGGTCTGCATGTTCCACAGTTTGCCCAATGTCACGTCGCGTAGGGCCCTGAAATTTCTTATTCGGAAACCTTCGATTCTGGCCATCGAGCATCTTCCGTCCTGGTCATCGCATGGTCATGCCACATCATGAATATTGTTTATTTTTGACAGGATGCACTTTCTGGAAGAATTGTAACATGCTGCCATGGAGCAGAATAGATTTCCGATAACTACAAAGTTTAATCTGGTTATGGTCAATAATGAACAATAAAATAATGTTACTATATTAACGTGCGTGCAACGTCGGAAAATCGGGGGAGCGTCATGGGGGTTGTTGACCGGAAGGCGATTCCCTGGCATTGTTAAAAGTTGGTTAATTACTGTAGAATCGGTTCAACGAAGGTGGATCCATCCCGTTGGGGCGTCGTGGTATCCGGCGTAACGCTTCCCGGGGAGAGACCCTGTTCCCGAACCCTGCGCAGACCGGAAATCACGATGACCGCAATCATGAAAAAAATTTTCCCCTTCCTCGTCTGGATGCCGCAACTGAATCGACGCAACCTGGGCAACGATTTCATCGCCGGCATCACGGTGGCCCTGGTCTTGATTCCTCAATCCATGGCCTATGCCAATCTGGCGGGACTGCCTGCCTATTACGGTCTCTATGCCGCCTTTCTTCCGGGGGCGGTAGCGGGATTGTTCGGATCTTCCCGGCAACTGGCCACGGGACCGGTGGCGGTGGTCTCACTGCTGACTGCCTCGGCCCTGGCGCCGCTGGCGACCCTCGGATCGGACGGATACATCGCCCTGGCGGTCGCGCTTTCCCTCATGGTCGGCCTGGTTCAGATCTCGCTGGGTTTGATGCGCCTGGGGGTGGTGGTCAACTTTCTGTCTCACCCGGTCATCATCGGTTTCACCAATGCCGCGGCCATCATCATCGGCCTGTCGCAACTGTCCAAGATTTTCGGCGTCCAGATGGGACGCAGCGAACATTTTCTGGTCGATATTCTGGGCGTGCTGCAACAGATTGGCCAAACACATCTTCCCAGCCTGATTTTCGGTGTGGCAGCCTTCGTGATCATGATGGCCCTGAAAAAATATCGGCCCAAACTGCCCAACGTCCTCATCGCCGTCAGTCTGACGACCCTGCTCAGCTGGTTGATCGGATTCCAGAACATGGGGGGAAAAGTGGTCGGAACCATCCCCGCGGGTCTGCCAAGCCTTTCCCTGCCGCACATCGATGGCTCCATGATCGCATCGCTTCTCGCCAACGCCGTCATCATCTCCCTGGTCGGCTTCATGGAGGCCATTTCCATCGCCAAGGCCATGGCCGCACGGACCAAGACCGCCCTCGATCCCAATCAGGAACTCATCGGTCAGGGTCTCGCCAACATGGTCGGCTCCCTGACTCAAGCCTATCCCGTTTCCGGGTCCTTCTCCCGCTCAGCCGTCAACATCAACGCCGGGGCATTCAGCGGCGCCTCATCCCTGTTTACCGCCATTTCCGTCCTGATCACCCTGTTGTTCCTCACCCCGCTGCTCTATCACCTCCCTGAGGCGGTCCTGGCGGCGGTCATCATGATGGCCGTGGTCGGGCTGGTCAATTTCAAGGCCATTTCTCATGCTTGGCACGCCTCGCGTCATGATGGCGTCGCCTCCGTGGTCACCTTCCTGGCGACACTGGGCTTCGCCCCTCATCTGGATCATGGAATTCTTCTTGGCGCCGGACTCTCCATCCTGTTGTTCCTCTACCGGACCATGCAACCCAGGGTCGCCTTTCTCGGACGGTATCAGGATGGAACCTTGAGGGATCTGCTCATTCACCCCCAACTTCCCGATGATGATCGAATCATCGTCATGCGTTTCGATGGACAACTCTATTTCGCCAACGTTTCCTATTTCGAGGATTCCCTGCTGTCGGCGCTGGAAAAAAAACCAAAAGCCAAATATTTGCTGGTGGTCGGCGATGGCATCAATCAACTCGACGCCTCGGGGGAAGAGGTGATCCGACACCTGGTCGAACGGTTACAGGAACATGGAATGGCGTTGATGTTCTCCGGTCTGAAACGCCAGGTCCTGACCGTGATGCGCAACACCGGATTGTTCGATTTGCTGGGGGGCGATGACAACATCTTCGCTTCCGATGACATTGCCCTGAGATCCATCTATCAACGGATCGGCGACCCCGATGGTCCCTGTCCGTTGATGCCCGGAAGGTAAGTCGTGGGTACGAGGAGTCGCAATCGCCGACAAAATGCTCCCGCCGCCAGATGAATTCCTGGTGACAGTTTCCGTCGTTCGGTGTCAAAATTGGGTACCTGGGCAGTTACGAAATTTGTATGGATAATGAGGAACGCCGCATCAAAAGAACATGATACCCTTCGGGTAAAAAAGTCAAAGGCAAAGTCAAAAACATTGGGGGCTTCGCCCCCAAACCCCCACTGGGAAGGGGAAACCCCTTCCCAGACCCATCCTGATGACTAAAAGACCACAAACACCACGACCGAAACTTTGTTTTTCCGATACATGAACTTCTCAACCCAGAAGAGAAACGCCCGCCACGGCAATCAGTCCGCCCCCCGCGCGAATCGTTACCGGCGCGACCGACCGGAAAAACTTGTGGACGACCATGAAAAGCGCGATGCCAATAAGATGAAGAAGGCTCGTCGCCAGAGCGAATCCAAAACCATACAGGATGCCCATGGCGTTCACTGGCATTTCGGTGCCATGCGCGTGCCCGTGAAAAACGGCCATGAGCGCAATCAGCGACAACGCCAGGGGTAACGAAAGCGTTTTCCCCAATGCGAGCACCATTCCAAGGACAATGACCGAACCTGCGATGCCAAGTTCGATCAACGGAAGCGATACCCCCACCACGCCAAACGATCCGCCAACGACCATCATGCCGACAAACATGCAGGGAATGGCCCACAAGGCACGACCACCCTGTCGGGCTGCCAATATCCCCGCCGCCATCATGGCCAGAAGATGATCCAGTCCGCCAAGGGGATGAAAAAATCCCGGAACCAATCCATTGACCTCGCCGATTCCGGTATGCGCCAGGGCATCATGCGACAGTCCGGTAAGGACCAGGGACAACAGTAGAATATAAAGTTTCATCGGAGATTCCCCTTTTCCTGGATGGATTGGATGGCGCAAGACAGACTGAACTGCAAAACATTCACAGCGTACCATCACCACGAAAACAAACGCAATCATGGATGCTTCCAGAACCTCTGGAAAAACCGGTCGAACCATGGGCATCCCGTGAGGGTCACCGCTTTTGGACAATTCCTGTCCGAGGAGTTTCCTGTCGCGGAAACAAGGGACAAGGATGTTACACGATGAATCGGTCCAACTGCATGTTGAGTTCGCGACCGACCTCGATGAGACGATTGGCCTGATCCCTGACCGACTGGCTCAAGGCCTGGATGTTCTGTGTCGATTGGGTTGTCGTTTCCATGGCATCGACGATTTCCTGGGAGGACCGCGCCACCTCGATGACGGTTTCGGCGGATCGGGTCCCTTTCCGGGCGCTTTCATTGACGGCATCCGACATTTCACTGATGTTGGCGGTGATGACCGACACGTTCCTGGTGACCTCGTCCATTCCCGAGGAAATTTCACTGGTGCTTCGCGCCGTTTCCGCAATGCCGTCCGACGAATCATCGATGAGCGCAGTGACCTTTTCCACTTCCAACACCGCCTGTGAAATGGCCTTGTGGATTTCCTGCAACTGATCGTTCTGTTCATCGACCGAATAGGTGATTTTCTTGTTGATGGAACCGACCGTTCCGACCATCTTGGCGACCTCCAGCGCGACATCGAACGCCTTTCTGGTCCGTTCCTGTATGGCCTGGACGTCGTCGGTCACCGTTTCCGTGGCCGAGGCGGTCCGCTGCGCCAATTGTTTGACCTCGTTGGAAACCACCGCGAACCCTTTTCCCGCCTCTCCCGCTCCGGCAGCCTCGATGGCGGCATTCAGGGAAAGCATGTTCGTCTGCTCGGCGATTTCCCGAATTTCGCTGACGACGTTGTTGATCGTCTGCGCCGCCGCCATCAATTCCTCCATGACCCCGGAGGCCTCGTTGGCCAGGTCGATGGCCCGGGTCGATTCCTTCTGCGCCAACTCACAATCGTCCTGGACCGCATTGAAGGACGATCCCAGCTCCTTGACCGAGTCCTCGATGGTGTTGAAATTGGCACTGTTGCGCACCACCGCATCCCGAATTCCCTCCATGTGCCGGCTGATGGTGATCGAATGATCGGCGACATTGCGCAGATTGACATTCGATTCTTCCACCGCCGAGGAAATCGTCACCATCCCCCGGTTGATGCCCGCAACCGTTTCCACGGTGGATTCGAGCATGGCCACCGCAGCCATCGTCGAGGTCGAAACCACCTCCATCTCTTCCTTCATGCTTCTGGCCTTCAGGGTCGATGCCCGGGTCTGGTTGTTGACCTCATCGATGCCATCGCCCATATATTCCGAAGCGGTTTCCAGCTTCGTTGCCAGGGATTCCAGCGATTGGGCATTTTTTTTCACATTGCCCACGATGCCATGGATGACTTCCAGAAACTTGTTGAACCAATGAGCCAACTCTCCCATCTCGTCCTTCGAGGAAAAATCAAGCGGTCGCGTCAGATCCGGGCGTTCTCCCTCGGCAAACTCACGCATCTTGCCCTTGACCTCATTGATCGGGACAATCACCAGCTTCCTGATCACCCCGCCCAGGAAAACAAGAAACATCACATTGCTTACCAGAAGAACGAAAATAAGCTCCAGGCGCGTCTCCTTGATGTTGTCGATCATGTTCTTCAAGGATACCGTGACCTTCAATACCCCGCGCACCTCATGTCCGCCGCCATGACAGGCGTGACACGGCTCCTTGTTCAGGATGGGAATCAGATAGGTCTTCAACAGGTCTCCCTCCGTCGAGCGATGATCGATGGTGATGGTCGTTCGCGTGGTCACCGCCGCGTTGAATTCACTGCTGACCTTGGCAGGGTCATACCGGGTATGACCGGCCCATTCGCTGGATTCCGCCACGGCCTGGTCCGGTTTGTCCTCGGCAAAGGCCTCCTGTTCGTCGAGCCGCAGGATCCGGAAACTTTCCAGATCTTTCATCTCCTTGAGACGGTTGGAAAGATTCCTGGCCACCGCTGCGTCCCCGCCCAGCATGATGCTCTCCAGTCCGTTCAGGACACCGGTCGTCAGCTGGTTGACACCTTGAATATTCTCTTGCAAAATCGCCTGTTCCATCTTATGAATGGCAAAAAGGCCCATGCAAAGCAGGGCCAGCGTGCCCGTCAAACCCGCCATCGCCAGAATCTTGAGTCCAAGCGACCCCCTCATGTCGATCATAAACGTCCCACTTTCTTTCATGATGCCGTTCCTGGAATTCATGACATCCCACCCGATATCGCCATGATACCGTTTTTCTTCCCTGGTGTACCATGAGAGTTTTTTATCGACCGATTATTCATGGAGGGACACCATTATGATTCAAGACGACGTCCCTGATGGGTTCGATGATTCGCTGGAGGAGCGTTCCATGAGAGGGCTTGTCTTCGCGGACGGAAAGGCCAGGGTTGCATCGGTGGACAAACCGTCATGTGGCGCCGAGGCCCTGATTCGTGTCCACCTTGCGGGCATTTGCGCCACAGACCGGGAAATCCTCCGCGGGTATGGCGCGTTTTCGGGGATCATGGGGCACGAGTTCGTCGGTACCGTGGAGGAATGCCGCGATTCGCGCTGGGTTGGCCGGAGAGTGGTCGGGGAAATCAACTGTCCCTGCAATACCTGTCCCGTGTGCCGGCGCGGTGATGGGATTCATTGTCCTTCGCGCCAGGTGCTCGGCATTCATGGCAGAAACGGCGCCATGGCCGAATATTGTCTTCTCCCGCTGGACAATCTGCACGAGGTTCCCGATTCCGTTTCCGATCGCCAGGCAGTATTCGTCGAACCTCTGGCCGCCGCTGTCGCCATCCTCCAGCGCGCCCCGATCGCCCCATCCTCCCAGGTCGCGGTGATCGGTGATGGACGATTGGGCCTCCTCGTCGCCCAGGTCGTGGCGCTCGGTGGCGCCGAGGTGACGCTGGTGGGACGCCATCCCGAAAAATGGTCCAGGATTCCCCCGGTCGGGACTCTGTGCGGCCTGCGCCCCGAAGAATGGCCGAAACAGCAAAAAGTCGATGTCGTCATCGAATGCAGCGGATCACCCGATGGATTGCCTTTCGCCCTCGATCGGGTCCGTCCCCGTGGCAGCATCATCCTGAAATCCACCTTTCAGGGGACCCCCTCCTTCGATATGACCGCGATCGCCCTCCATGAAATCACCATCCAGGGATCCCGCTGCGGTCCCTTCAAACCCGCGCTGAACCTTCTGCAACGGCGTCTGGTGACCGTCGAATCCCTGATCGATGCCACCTTTCCCCTGAACCGCGCCGGGGAAGCCTTGGCGCTCGCCTTCAAACCCGGGACCCTCAAGGTCCTCCTCGATCCCCGTTCCTGACCTTCGCGATCGGCTGTCAATCATGTGACAAAAAATGAACAAATCATATCCGTTTATTTGTCTTTTTCCGCTTTTCTTGAACGATTCCAATGACAAAAAATGATTGGCAACGGAATTGCTTTCGATAAAGCCGGTGAAAGGCAACCCTTTTTCAAAACATGCCGGGATGGTATTAGGTATCACTGTCGTTTCAAGGCGTGGCTCATGTGAAGAAGGGTTGATGTTTCCCGAAGGATCGGTCGCCCATCTGGAAGCAATCGGGATGTCACGAAACCAACCCAGCCGTGTGGTGTCATACTCATGAAAAAAACTTCAAGGAAGCCGTTTCTCTGTGTCGCTTTGGCATTGGTGATGCTGCCGTTCGCCGCCGAGGCGACCGATGGATCATCCCGTTTGATCGGCAAGCCCGTGCAAAAAGTTCAAAAGTTCCAAAAGGTGGGCGCCCAATCGACCATCAGGCAGGGGAAACTGAAGCCTTTCGTGAAAAAATCGGCCAACCGGTCGAAAAAGGGACGCACGGTCGCTTCCGGAAAGTCGGGGATCGATGCTTCGCCCAATTATGCCGACCTGGTGATGGATGCCCGGACAGGGCGGATTCTCCATGCCACATCTCCGGACGCGCTGCGCTATCCCGCCTCCCTGACAAAAATGATGACCCTCTATCTGGCATTCGATGCCTTGAAAAAGGGAAAACTGCATCTGAATGACCTCCTCCCCGTATCCCATACCGCCTCCATTCAGGAGCCTTCAAAGCTCGGACTGCGCCCAGGACAACAGATACGGGTCGAGGATGCCCTGTTGGGGTTGGCGATCAAATCCGCCAACGATGCCACCGTCGTCTTTGCCGAGGCGCTCGGCGGCAGCGTTGAAGGTTTTGCCCGCATGATGACTCAGAAGGCGCGTGATCTGGGGATGACCCGGAGCGTCTTTCGCAATCCTTCCGGCCTGCCCAATCCGGAACAGGTGACGACCGCACGGGACATGGCGATTCTCGGTTACGCCCTGATCTACCATTTTCCACAGTTCTATCCTTATTTCAGCCGCGACCGGTTTTCCTATGCCGGGGTTTCTCATCGCAATCACAATCGTCTGATGAGCCGTTATCAGGGAATGGACGGCATCAAGACCGGATTCATTCGTGCCTCGGGTTTCAATCTGGTCGCATCGACGGTACGCGGATCGGACCGGTTGATCGCGGTTGTGTTTGGTGGGCGTTCCGCGGTTGAACGGGACAACCGGATGGCGGCACTGCTGGATCAATCCTTTGCCCAATTGCAAAACACCAATGGCCGCAGGGTCGATACCGCCGACAATCGTCCTCTTGAAGGCAGTGACAATCAAATCACGGTCCCCGCGGGCACCGCAGTCACCGATCAGGTCTCCGCGATCGTCCCGACCCGGGCGCCACAAGCGGGGCCGCAGCTTGAGAACGTCTCTTCCGAGTCGATTTCCGGGCAACTCACCGCCGCTTCCAAGTTGCATCAACCACAACTGGCCAGCGCCAACGATCGCTCCCGATACAAGGATTACGCCCTGTCTCTGAGCTTCGTGGGGATGATGGGAGTTCTGATCTTCTTGAAACAGAAAGGATACCCTTATCTTGGCGTCATCCGCTCCCAGAATGGACCCCTGTCGGGACGCAGAGGATCGTCGCACCGGATGGGTTGGACGTGATCGATTGCCGGGTGGCCCCCTGGATGTTCCCAAACGGGAACATCCAGGGGGTTTTTGCGTTTCCGGAAACTCAGGAAGCGGGTATCATAAAGGTGACGGTTCCACATCCTTGGGAAAATCATTCCGATATACGATCATGGAAACCTTGCGCAAGGTCAGGATCGAGGGGTTCAAGTCGATTGCCTACACGGAATTGGCATTGGGTGATCTCAATGTCGTGATTGGTGCCAACGGTTCCGGGAAATCAAATTTTATCGGTGCATTTCGTCTTCTGGAACGGGTTCTATCGAAAAATCTCCAACTCTTCGTGGCCAGTGAGCCGGATCGTTTGCTGCATCACGGACGCAGGGTGACGTCTGCCATCTCTCTTGATTTTGTATTTCTCCAGAATGCCTACGGCTTCAAGCTCAAAGCCGTGCAGGATGCGTTGATCTTTGAAGAGGAACGGGTTGAGTACAGCAGTTTCTGGAGTTATGGCAAACCAATCGCACGTGGTCACAAGGAAAGCAGGCTGGAAGAAGCCGCGGCATCGTATCACAACAAAATCCCTCGATACGTCTTTCCACAGGTGCGCGATCTGGTTGTCTACCACTTCCACGATACATCCGACACCTCTCCCGCCAAGCAGGCCAGCGACATCGACGATAATCGACTCTTCCGGACAAACGCCGCCAATCTTCCAGCTTACCTGTACTGGTTGCAGGAAAAACATCCGGTCCAGTTCCGTCATATCGAAGAACACGTCCGACTGGTGACTCCTTTCTTTGATGGGTTCGTTTTATCGCCTTCCAGACTGAACGAAAGAAAGATCAAACTGGAGTGGCGTCAGAAAGGATCGGATGCCTATTTCGATGCCTATTCGTTGTCCGATGGAACATTACGATTCATCTGCCTGGCAACGCTGTTGCTCCAGAACTCGCCGCCAGGTCTCATTCTGCTTGACGAACCGGAACTCGGTCTGCATCCCTTTGCCATCCGTATCCTGGCAGAAATGCTGGAAGCGACCGCCAAACGGGTGCAGGTGGTGTTGGCGACACAGTCCGTGACTTTGCTCAACCATTTTTCCCCAAAAGACGTGATCGTCGCGGAGAACGATGGCCTGAAAACGACCTTCCAACGACTCGATGAAGAAAAGCTGAAAGGATGGTTGGAGGAGTTCAGCATCGGTGAACTTTGGGAGAAGAATGTATTGGGAGGACGCCCATGACGCGGCTTCTCCTGCTGGTGGAGGGCCAATCCGAAGAAATATTCGTCAAGCAGACCCTCACCCCGTTCCTGGCCGAACGGGGTGTGTACGTGCAGTCACCCATCGTACTCTGGACAAAACGTATGCTCAGCGGCGGGGGATTCAGAGGCGGAGTGTCGAACTGGAACCAGATTCGCAAAAACCTGCAACCTTTAACCCGCGACACGAATGCCTGGGTCACCACGCTACTCGACGTCCACGGACTTCCTGAAGATTTCCCAGGCTATCGGAATGCGTTCGGATCTGGTCATCCTCGCGACAAGGTTATCGCATTACAGGAACGGTTTGGCATCGAAGTCGGGCATCCACGTTTCATCCCGTTTCTGGCTTTGCACGAGTTCGAAGCCTGGTTGTTTTCTTCGCCCAAAACAGTCGCGGAGCACTTCGGGGCTACGAGCCTGATCGACAAGGTAAGCAAAGCGGTACAGGAGGCTGGCGAACCAGAACTCATCAATCATGGCGAGCAGACGCATCCGAAGGCCAGGCTGCAAGGAATGGGCTGTGGCTATAAGGAAACGTCCGATGGTCCCACGCTGATGGGTAAGATTGGCATTCCTGCAATCCGGAAGGCATGCCCTCATTTTTCAGGTTGGCTGGATCGACTTGAAAGCCTGGGAGAAATGGCGTAGTGACAGACGTGCAATTTCAGCTACAGTCAAAACCACACGGCGCATGCCTGCAATATCACTATTTGACACAATCCAAGGTCGCATCCATCTGTTTCTCGATGAAAAGCTGACGCAGATTGCACGAACTGCCGGTAAAGTCGATGACCAAGGAATCGTCGCTGAAACTCCTCGGGCACGGATTCTCGGCCAATTATTTCAATTTTCCGAAACAAGGGCTTCCCTTCCACGATGGAATCTGACTCCGACAGGACACCACGCGGTCCTTGTCGATTGTCCCCAGGACAAACCCCGGTCCATCGGGACACTGCGCCACGATGGTCCCCCACGGCTCCACCAACATCGAATGACCATGCGTCACCCTGCCACCCGGATGACGCCCGCTCTGCCCCGGAGCCAACATGTAACAAAAATTTTCCACCGCCCGACCACGAACCAGCAACTCCCAATGGGCCGCCCCGGTAACCGCGGTAAAGGCCGATGGCAAAGCGATCATCGTCGCCCCCACACCGACCAGACGGTTGAAGAGTTCCGGAAAACGGACATCATAACAGATCGCCAACCCCAATCGCCCCCAGGGGGTGTCGCAGACGACCGGTTGCGTCCCCCCAACCACCAGATTGGATTCGCGATAGCCACGGTCCGAAGGAAGAACGACATCAAAAAGATGAATCTTATCGTAGCGGCACTGAACCACACCGCGATCATCGACGACAAAACAGGTATTGGTCATCTTTTCCCCATCCAAGGTCCGTATCGGAATCGACCCTCCCACGATCCAGACCTGATGACGCCGGGCAAATTCACGAAGGAACGAAAGCGACGGGCCATCCTCGGGATCTTCGGCATGGGCGCGTTTTTCCTCTTCACTCCCCCCCATGTGAGAAAAGTTCTCCGGCAAGGCCATCAACCCCGCCCCCAGGCCCAGGGCCTGCTCCATCAACCCCCCCGCCTGTCGCAGATTGTCGGCGCGATCGGACCCCGAATTCATTTGGATGATGGCGACCGGGGTCTTCATGGATCAACCAACAGGGGATCGAGTTGTCCTTCCAGATCCAGTTCATACAGATCATCACAACCGCCAACATGCCTGCCATCGATAAAAATTTGCGGAACCGTCTTGCGACCGTTGGCCCGGGCCAGCATCTGGTCCCGCAGTTCGGGATTGTGCGTCAGATTGTACTCGGTATAAGAAACCTTCTTCTTGTCGAGCAACATCTTCGCCCGAACACAGAACGGGCAAACCGTCGTGGAATAGATTTCAATTTTCGGCATGCTTCAGGCTCCGCTTGTCAATGTTTTCGGTTTGGAACATGATACCCTTCGGGTAAAAAAGTCAAAGGCAAAGTCAAAAACATTGGGGGCTTCGCCCCCAAATCCCCACTGGGAAGGGGAAACCCCTTCCCAGACCCATCCTGATGATTAAAAGACCACAAACACCACGACCGAAACTTTGTTTTTCCGATACATCAATGATCCACACGCGCCAGACAACAAACCACCACCCGCGTGGCCCCGCCCTTTTTCAGCGCCCGGGTCGCGGCCCAGACCGTCGAGCCGGTCGTGAACACATCGTCCACCAACAATACGGAACGGTTGCCAATCACATCCCGACGCGCCAGAAAGGCATCCTGGACATTGGACCTTCGTTCGTCCTGTCGCAACCGGACTTGCGGTCGTGTCCTCCTGATTCGATGGAGTCCATGGGTCACCAAAGGGCGATCGAGCCGCCGCGCCATCACCCCGGCCAACAATGCCGATTGATTGTACCCGCGCCACAACAGGCGCGACGGGTGCAACGGCACCGGGACCACCAATGCCACATCCTCCCACATCAGATCGATCCCCACCCGCTCCATGGCCAGATCGGCAAGCCCCGACGCCCATTCGGTATGATCGAAAAACTTGAACCCGACAATGATCTCGGCCACGGAATCCAGATAACAAAACGGGAAATAGACCCGGTCCGGCAAATCGCCTTCATGAAGACAAAGCCCACATCCCCACACGGGTTCCGACGTGGTCCCGCCACAGCGAAGACAATGCTGTTCCGGCATCGGTGGAAGGGATCGAAAACAATCGCGACAAAACCATCGGGGATGCGTGACGTGTGTGCCACAAACAGGACAGAATTTCGGAAAAAGCAGGTCCAAAACATCATTCACCACCGGCGCGAACCGTTGCACCCTGCGTCGCAACCCCTGCCCCCATCGAAAAACCATCATCCCCCTGCTCGCGGAAAAACCTTTCGGTCAAAAATACATTGCCTCATAGTTCGCGGGCCAACCCATCCGCCCCGATACCTGGAGAAACCACTTGGATTCCATTCCGATCAAACCCATTCCGTTCGAACCCGGCCCGATCGACCCAGGGCTGCCCGATCGCGGCCAGGCCACTCCATCCTTCTGCCCTTCCGGTGCCGCCCCCGCGGTCACGACCGATGCCGCCATCGATTTCTTGCGTGTCCGCAGGGGATGGGAACGGGCAGGACAACAAAAAAAGGAATTCTGGAACGGCTCGCTTCTTCATGCCACGGGCACGGCCCTGGCGGAACGACTGCTGGAGCTGCGCCGGCAACCCGCAATCATCCTTGATCTGGGATGCCGCAGCGGCTGGATGCGACAAGAAGTGCAGCGCGTCTCCCGTGGCATCCCGCGGACATCGAAAACGCACCAGGACCCCCGCATCGTTTCCGCCACGTTTGCCACCAGTCCTGCCCGGGCAATCGCCCGCCCGCCGTCACGATTCGGTCGATTCGATCCACTGGGGCCACTGGGACCATTCCGGAAACAACCTGCGGTCCTTTGCGCCGATCCGACCTTTCTCCCCTTTGCCGCCCACACCTTCGATGCCGTATTCTCCAACATGGCCCTGCACTGGATCGCCGATCGCCGCGCCGCCTTGAAGGAAATACGCAGGGTATTGAAACCCGAGGGTGTTTTTTTCTTTTCCATGGCGGGAGCGGAAACCCTTATCGAGTTGCGCACCTGTCTGGCATGGATCGACCAGAAACATCACCAGCAGGTCCGACGCCGCATCCTCCCCTTGCCAACGCTCCAGCCTTTGGGCGATGAACTCCTGTCCCTGGGATTCCGCCAGCCGGTGGTCGATCGGGAACTCCTCCACGCGACCTTTCCCGATCCCTGGACCCTGATCCGTCATCTGCACCGGATGGGAGGATGCAGTCCATTGGCCGACCAGGGAAAAACACCGACGGGAAAACGTTTTTTCCGCGAGATGAGCGACCTGTATCAAGCCCGGCATGCCCCGAACCGGGGGCCCATCCCCGTGACGGTGGAAATCCTGTTCGGCCATGGGTGGTGTCCTTCCTGAACTCAAGGCCGGACAGGGGATGCCGAACGACAGCCGAACCAAACCCCAGCGCATCTTTAACGGATCATTTTTTCCGGATCACAGGACCTTTTTCAAGGATTGCTCGATCTTGTTGGACATGGAAGAAATTTCGCTGATGACCCGATCGATGTCTCCGGCCAGATCCCTGGCGACGCGGGCGGTGCTCTTGACCTCGCCGGCGACGACGGCGAATCCCTTGCCGAATTCTCCGGCCCGGGAAGCCTGAATCCCGGCATTGATGGCCAAGACTTCCAGTTCGTTGGAGATTTTCTCGATCCCATGCAGGGTCTTGGAAACATCACGGGTATTGCGGTCGATCTCCTGGCGGACACTCGACAGATCGGTAAAGACCTGATCGTTGGCCTTGCTGCGGTTTTCCTCCATGATGTCGAGGAACATCATCGCGGCATCGATGTCGATGATCCGCGCCTGGCCACGATTGTCATGAAGAAACGCGGAGGTTTCCGCCGATCCGGCGGCATCGAGGATCATGTCGGCGGAAAAGTTCTTGATGGCCATTTCCGGCTTGGTCAGTGTTTTGATCCCCAGCTTCATCGCCAGGCTCATGGCGGGGGCGTTGGCATCGGGATCGACGACATAGACCGGGTCAGCCCCTTTGCTCTTGTGAAAGATTTCCAGGAGTTCCTTGCTCCGTTCCCCACCGCCGACAATACCGATTTTTTTCTTGCCTTCGTTTTTTTCCATGGTGTACTCCCAGCGTATCGCCCTTGCATGGCCCCCATCTCGGGAGGTCGTCTGTTTGTTGATCGGGTCGGCGAACTTCAATCGCGGATCGGGTGTCCAAAGGTCCATCGCGGGCCTGGACCCAGGGTCCATTTTCGGTTAAGGATTCAGGACGCACCCTGACCGACCACGATGCCGAATCTATCATGGTTCGCAAGAAATTGGGTACCTTTCATCGTTGTCACGCAACGTTTTCCCCATGTCGTCGCTTCCCCGGCCATCCCTTGTGGAGTCACCCCCATGAAACCGAAGTTGATCATCTGCGTCAAACATCGCGCCATGAATCCCGACTCCTGCGCCGGACGCGGCAGCCAGTCCCTGGTGGAACAGTTTGGCACGATCATCCGCCAACGCAATCTGGCCATCGACATCGAGACCGTCCACTGCCTTGGCCAATGCAAAAACGGTCCCAACATGCGTTTGGCCCCTGGAGGGGAATTTTTTCAAGGTGTCGGCCCCGAAAAGGTCGAAGAGATCATCGGCAAGGCGTTGGCCATGGGAGATTCCGCCCGATCATGATTTTTTCCCGTCATGAGCGCCGCAAGGAAAACAACCGTATCGCCAGGGATCGTGCATCCTCCATGATCATGTATCCCGCGGGGATGAGAAGCAGACTCAAAAAAGCGCCGTACAGAACGCCACCCCCCAGGGAAACCGCCATCGGAATGAGAAATTGCGCCTGGGTGCTTTTTTCCAGGATCAGCGGCGCCAGCCCGAGGAAAATGGTCAGGGAGGTGAGAAAAATCGCGCGAAACCGGGCAACGCCACACCCGCGAACCGCTTCCATCGCCCCTTCTCCGAGCCGCCGCCGCTGATTGATCCAATCCATCAACACCAGGCTGTCGTTGACCACCACCCCCGCCAGGGCCAACATCCCCATAAGGCTCATCAGGCTCAGATTCATCCCCAGAAGAATGTGTCCCAGGATGGCGCCGACGACACTGAACGGGATCACCAGCATGACAAGCAACGGCTGGGTATAGGATTGCAGCGGAATGGCCAACAGCGCATAGATGGAAAACAGGGTGAACAGAACCCCGTAAAACAGACTGCCGAAGGATTCCGACTGCTCGCGCACCTCTCCTTCGAAAGAAAAGCGAACTCCAGGATACTGGGCAATCAACCGGGTCAGAAAGACCTCCATGTCGGCAACGATGCGACTTGAGTCAACCTTTTCCTTGCGCAGATCGGCTGTGACTTCCACCGTCCGTTGCCGATCGACCCGGTCGATCCGGGCCAGACCGGTCCCCTGATGGACCTCGGCCACGGAAAGAAGAGGAACCTCCCTTCCATCGGCGGTACGGATCGCCATGGTCTCCAGGCTCGCCAGGGAATGGCGTTCTTCCCGGGGAAAACGGACCATGACCCGGAGATCCTCCTCCCCCCGGACAAACCGTTGCACTTCGGCGCCAAAAAAAGCCTGACGCACCTGCCGTCCCAGATCAAGGGTGGTCAATCCAAGCCCTTCCGCTTCGGGACGAAGCCTCAGGGTCATTTCTTTTTTGCGGTCGTCCAGAGAATCCTGGATGTCAAACACCCCCTCGTAGTCCGCCAAACGTTCCCGTACCACTTTTGCGACCCGAGCAAGCGTGGCAAAATCCTGTCCCGTCAGACGAATGGCGATGGGATCGCCGCCGCGGCCAATTTCCGCGCGGAAATTGAGTTCCTTCGCCCCGGGTATGGGACCGATGGCCTCGCGCCATTCGTGGACCAGACGGGTGGTATCGACCGGCAAGGTCCGTTCCTCGGGCGCAACCAGTTCCAGACTGACCGATCCCAGCGCAGCATTCCCACCCGCCGACCTTCCCCCGGAATCCCCCGAGGTGGTTCCAAGAGTGGCAAGCATGTTGCGGATGACCGATTCCCCGGTGGCAGGATCACGATATTTGACGGCAAGGGCCGCGGCCGCGCTGGTGATCCGATCCAGATGGCGCGATGTGACCGTCTCGGGCGTTCCCGTTTCCATGGTCAGACTCGCCCGTGCCACCTCGCTCTGGATCCGGGGAAAGAAGGTAAAACCGTACCGGCCACTCTGAACATAGGCCAGAATGATGAAGGAACCACCGATAAATACCGCCAGGGTCAGATATCGATACGCGAGTACCCCTTCCAGGAACGGGCGATAGACCCCCAGAATGAACCGTTCCAAGGTGGTCGCGAACGGGTTGATCCAATCGGTGACCCTGAAGGAAAATCCCCGTTCCCCTTTGCCCACGGGACGGGGGGGCGGGATATGGACATGACGCATGTGCGCGGGCAGGATCAACTTTGTTTCGATCCAGGAAGCGATCAGCACCGGGATGACAATCATGGGGATTTCGGCGTAGATCGGTCCCCGCACCCCCCCAACGAACAAAAGCGGCAAAAAGGCCACCACCGTCGTCAAAAAACCGAAGGTGACCGGTACCGACACCTCGCGGGTCCCCTGAATGGCGGCGGTCAGGCCATCGCTGCCACGGCTCAGGTGGGCGTGAATGTTTTCGCTGGTGATGATGGAATCGTCCACGACGATCCCCTCGACAAGAATAAAAGCAAACAGACTCATCAGGTTCAGGGTGATCCCCATCTCCGGCATGATGGCCAGGGCGCCCATGAAAGAAATGGGAATGCCGATGCAGACCCAGATGGCCACGGACACCCGTAAAAACATCGACAGGCAGATGAAGATCAGGATCCCCCCCTGGATGGCGTTGTCCAACAAGGTGTCAAGCCGCAGTTTGACCACGCGGGAACGGTCACGCCAATAGTCCAGGTGAATCCCCGGAGGAAGAGATTCCCGTTTGGCCACGACATAGTCCCGGACCGCTTCGGCGACCTTCAAGACACTCTGCCCACCGCCACGATAGACCGACAGCATCACCGCCGGTTGCCCGTTGAAGCGCGACGACAGCGGTTCCTCCTCGAACCCGTCGCGAATGGTAGCGATCTCCCCCAAGGTAAGACGGGCGCCCTCGACGTCGGAAATGATGGGAATGCGGGCAAAATCGGCCACGGTGCGCCCCTGTCCCCGCGTCGCCAGAAGAATTTCCCCGGTCCCGGTCCGGATCGACCCCGAAGGAAGATCGGTCGAATACCGGCCAATCACCTGGGCGATCCCATCGAGGGAAAGTCCATGGCGCAACAGGGTATTTTCCGATATTTCGATGGAAATTTCCGCCGGACGCAGTCCCGACAGTTCCACCTGCCGCACCTCGGGAAGGGCAATCAGATCATCGCGCACCTCCCGGCCCAGGCGGCGCAATTGCGCCTCGGGAAGGGATCCCGCCACGACCACCCCGATCACCTCGCGTTTGAACTCCTGGACACGATAGACCGGGCGTTCCATGTCGGCGGGAAAGGAGCCGATGGCATCGACCCGACTCTTGATGTCGTCAAGCAGTTCCCGCGCTCTTCCCGGAGCGACCTCAATCGTCACCCCGCCACTCCCTTCGCGGGCGGTGGCGGTTATTTTTTCGATCCCTTCCAGATCGGCGATGGCCTCCTCGATCCGAACGATCGCCCCCTCCTCGACCTCGGTCGGCGTCGCCCCCCGATAGGTCAGGGCCACCGACACCACATCACGTTCGAATTCGGGAAACACCTCCAGAACGATGCGATCCAACGCCGCCCACAATCCCAGCAGGCAGATGACCACCATCAGAAGATTTGCGGCAACGCCATTGCGGGCAAACCATGCGATCATCCCCGATTCCATGTCAACGCCCCCGCCGATGGGACGGAGCGTCCGGCCCCAGCCCCCTTTTTTCTTTCAATAGTTTATTTAGAGACATGAACCTTCATCCCCGCGACGGCATACGGAAGCATCGTCCGACAGATCACCTCTCCCCGGCGCAATCCCGCCGTCACCACCACCTCCTCCCGATCCTGCCAGATCGTCGTCACCGGACGGGACTCCAGTTCCCCCTTTTCGGAAACCAGCCACACCCGCCCCGCATCAACCACCTCCCGGGGAAGGACAAACACCCCCTTGAGAATCGGTCCCTGAATGGCCGCCACGACATGCCGACCCACCTTGAGCGGTCCCTGACCATCGGCGGAACGGGCATAGGGGGCATCGACCTGGGCAATGACGAACACCTGCCGGGTACGGGTATCGATGGTCCCTTCGGTGCGAACGATCCGTCCCAACCATCGGCCCATCACCCCACCCGAATCCCCCTCGATCCGGACGACCGGCCCCACCGGAGTCGCTTCGCCCGGATAACTTTCAGGCAGACGCAACATGCCAAACTGCCGTTCGGAGATGGGAAGACGAACCTCGACGCTGTCCACGGCATAAAGAGTGGCCACCGAAGTCCCGCGGGCGACGAACTGTCCCACATCGACCATCTTTTCCAGGACCCGCCCGGAAAACGGCGCCTCGATCCGGGTCCGATCCCGATCGACCTTTGCCTGGTCGAGACGGGCCTGGGCCGCTGCCAAAAGCGCCCGAGCCTGTTCCAGTTGCGGTTGTTGCAGAACCAACGCCCCCGGCGATCCCGTCAGACCCGACTTTTCCCAATCGCGCTTCGCCTGCTCCGCCTGGGCCTCGGTTTCACGAAGGGACAGGCGGGCCTTGGCCACCTCGGCCGCGGCAATGGTGATGGCATGTTCATGATCGGTGGCATCGATACGGGCCAGAATCCGTCCCTTGTCGAAAAAACCACCGTTGCGCAGACTGGGATGGATGTCCACAATGACGCCGGAAACCTGGGCCGACAACGTCATCCGCGTCCGCGGCGCCACCGTCCCCTGGCTGAAAACCCGAATTCGATAGGGCGATGGCTGGGCCTCAATCACCTCCACCACCGGAATCATCGGCGGCATCCCTTTTTTCTCAACCTTGGGAGGGGTCCGAAGCAAATGGAAACCAAAGACCAGCGCCCCCCCCAATACAGCCACGAACAGCAGAATCCGCAGGAGCATGAAGCCCTTCTGGCAGAGGATTGAAGTTAAAATTCTTGGGGATTGCCTTTGAGAATATAAATCTGGAAATGCAACGTCAAAATCAAAACCCTGGAGGCAATCCCCCAGACCCCTTTTTTCTTTTAATAATTGATTATTCGGCAAAATCTCCTCCCAGGGCCAGATGCAGGGAGACCCGATTGTCCAAGACCGCCCGGGCGACGCCAAGACGGGCACTTTCCGCCTGGAAAAGACGACGCTCCGTTTCAAGCAGCGTCAGAATGTCGGTCAGCCCTTCCCGATAACGTTCCATCGCCTCCTGAACAGCTTTTCGCGCCTCCCGGACCTGCCCCTCCAGGGCATGTTCCCGTTCGGCCAGAAGGGTGGTGGCGGCCAGGGTGGTCTCGACCTCACGGAAGGCCACCAGCACCGCCTTGGCATATCCGCTCCAGGCCTGGCGGTGTTCGACCCGAGCCAGGGCCTCTTCGGCCCGCAACCGTCCCCCCTGGAACAGCGGTTGCGTCAGCCCCCCCACCATGCTCCAAACCAGGTTGTCCCAATCCAGAAGGTCCCGCAACGCATCGCTTGCCATTCCCCCGGTGGTGGTCAGGCGGATCGTCGGCAGCCGGTTGCGCCGTGCACTCTCGAAACGGAGCCGGGTCCCGGTCAATTGTTGTCGCGCCGCCTTCAGATCACAGCGGCGGTCGAGCAGTTGGGCCGGAAGCCCCGCCGGGACCTGGCGCGACAGACGCGGCAAGGCCCGAGCAGATGTCGTCATTCTTCCCTCGGGGTATCGTCCAAGAAGAGTTTCCAGGGTCCGTTGCGCCGCATCCCACTCCATTCCGCGCGCCGCGAGCTGTTCCTCGCCCTGGGCACGGTCGGTACGGGCAAGACGAAGATCCAACGGTGTCGTCAAGCCGCCACGGTAACGTTCCTCGATGATTTTCAGGGATTGATCGAGCAGGTCAAGGTTATGTCCTGCCTGTTGAATCTGGCCTTCCAGTTCCACGACCCGAAACCATCCGCGGGCCACATTGGCAGCCAAGGAAAACCGTGCGCCACACCATTCTGCTTCGGCCCCCTTCAACTCAGCCTGCGCCACATCGCGATTCAAGGAGAGGCGCCGCCACAAATCGATCTCCCAGGAGATGGTTCCGTCGATGCCATGAACAGTCCGTTCCGGTTCAGGTCCGCTGCGCCGGACCTCGCCATCGAGCGACACGCCAGGCCAAAGCGACCCCGAAGCGATGGCCATCCGCTGCCGGGCCGCATCTATTTTAAGGGCCGCGGAACGCAGATCGGGACTTTCCCGAAGCGCCTGGGCGACCAGTGTATCCAGTTGCGGAGCGGCAAAATCGCCCAACCAGCCCGCGACAACCTCCCCGGACACTGCCCATGGCGCATGCCACGCATCCGGGACATCAAGCGTCCGTTCCGGCCCCAGGGATTCTCCAAGACAACCGCCGAGACCCATGGAAACAAAAAGAAAACAGGTAAAATACCAATGAGACGTCATGATACCGTCAACGGGATGGACCCTTCGCCAATTTCCGGATCAATTGTTGCAAGACCATGCCATCGCCGGGATGGAGTGGATGGTCGCCGGGAACAAGAACCACCTCCGCTTTTCCCGCCAACGCCGGAATCCGGTTCATGTCCTGACTGAATCCTGGCACAAGGGTATCCCCGAACAGAAAAGGCTGGGTGCGAATGACGCTGATGTAGCGAATGTCGGGGTGCGGGGCCAGATTAAGCGCGAAGAGAAGGGATCCGGGAAAAGGTCGGGCCAGATCGAACAGAAGACCACTGGATTCACGCAACAACGGGTAGGGTCCACCGACGAAAAAGTCCTTGAAGACCTCCAGGGGCCAGGGATCGGAAATGGCGTCCAGTGCCATCTCGGCCCGCGGTGTTCCCAGATGGGGCGCGGCGATGGTGATCAATGCCCTGACCGGTGGAAGTTGTCCCCGAACGAGGGCCAACCGAGCCACGACCCCACCCGCCGAATGACCGACGATGATCAGGGGTTGCCCGGGATGACGCCGCCCCAGATGGACCAGTTCCGACTCCAGGACCAGGGCCTGGACCGCCAGCGGCGCCAGGGAAGGAAGCTCCGCCAGAAAGACGGTGTGCTCCGGGACCTGTCCCCCCTTTTCCCGAGTGTCATCGATGACGAACGGCGGCTGAGGAAGAAGCGCTCCCCCCAGAGGCCAACGCTGGGATTGAAACATGGAAACAATGCCGCTGCCGTGCCAGGAACGCCCATCACTCAAATAACCGTGGACCAGAACGATCAGATCGGCCCGGGCATTCACGCTCCACAAAGACAGGATCGCCGCAACAACGACAGTCAGGGTTCGGAACAGGGGGGACATGGGTCGCCTCGAAATAAAGATGGCCGGGAATATCCGGACGCCTTCCATGATCCCAGGATCCAATATTATTCACGAAAAATCAAACGAAATGGCACGTCGCAACGCACATCCGGAGGGATCGATCACCCGATCATGACCCATCGATCATCATTGTCTATCCCCCCATTTTGCGCCGTGGCGCGAAGAAAGGCTGGCTGCCGCCGGTCGAACGGGCGACGATCCGATTGTATTCCTCGATGGTGACATTGGTACGGATGGAAACCCCCTCGGAGGATTCGAAGGCCAATGCCTGATGGTGCGGACAATAACAATGGAGAGGCTGGCCGAATGGATGTTTTTTCCATTGTTCGCTGAAGCAGCGTTCGCAAACACCGTAAAATCCGCGGCTGGCAATGCGACTGGACATTGTTTTTTCCGTTGACGAATCCGGAGAAAGTGCGTTTTAGTACCGTGTCCGTCAGACGTACAGGCAATTTCAACGCCAAGGCTGCACATCAGGAAGGAAAAAATCATGGCCATGACAGAACATCAGGCTTTGGAAGGGATTCTCAGAGATCAAATCGAATCGAGCATCGCCGCCAAACAAGCGCTGCTGGATGATCCGGAGCAGTTTGCCCAACTGATGCGGGGCTGTCTTCTTGCCGAGGAGACCTGCCGCCGTGGCCAGAGGATTCTCATTGCCGGCAATGGCGGTTCCGCCGCGGATGCCCAGCACATTGCCGCCGAGCTGGTGAGCCGATTTCTTTTCGACCGCCCCGCCCTTTCCGCGCTGGCACTGACGACCGACACATCGATTCTCACCGCCATTGGCAACGACTATGGTTTCGACCGGGTGTTCAGCCGTCAGATCGAAGCCAATGGCGCCGCGGGCGATTTGTTTCTTGCCTTGTCCACTTCCGGCAACTCTCCCAACATCCTTGCCGCCATCAAGTCGGCCAGAAACAAATCGATGACGGTCCTGGGACTCACGGGACGCTCGGGGGGACAAATGGCCCAAATGTGCGATTGCTGCATCCGCATCCCGAGCGATGCGACGCCCAGGATTCAGGAAGGACACATCCTTGTCGGCCACCTCATCGCCGCCCATGTCGAACAGGCCCTGTTCAAACCGCAATGATTTTTGTAACTCCCCAGGTGCCCCCTCCGGTTCGAGATTATTGAAAGAAAAAAGGGGGCTTAAGGGATTGCCCCCAGACCCCTTTTTTCTTTCAATAATTCTGGGCCCTGGGGGTACCTGGGCAGTTACAATAATTTTAATACGGGGAGGGGTCTGAATAGTTACCCCTCAACGATCCAGTTGGCCCAAGTCAGGACGCAAATACCTCGTCCACGGAATTTGCAAACAGGACGCTCTCACCCCATGTCTCGATCAGTTCCAGACTCGCCGCTTTCACTTTCTCTGTCACCCAGTCTGGGGTCTGGCCAAACTTGCGGCGCATCTGTTTGAGCAGCATGGAAGCAGCTTCTTCCTGTCGTCCTTCCCATTTACCAGCACCATAGGTGGAGAGTACAAAGCTTGCCTGGTCGTGCAGTTCTTCCTGATAGCGTTCGTAGGCCCTGCGCTCTGTCTCTGGTAATTGCAGGACATCAAGCCTTTCTTTGGCCTTTTTTAGGCCACGAGCTGTAAAATCATCACGAATATCAGAATTTTTCAAAAAATAGACCCACTCGTCCAGGGTGTCGCGGGCAATATCATCGAAATTCCTCACTTTGATCAAGTAATGCTCCGGAAAAATAGCGGCTACCGAAGGGCGTTGAAACAAAGCTTTCTGCCCCTCGTCCAAAGCCAGTTCTTCTTGGGTGTGCAACCCTCTGAAAGAGGTATTGCCTACATAGACATAATCGCTGCCACGCCCCAGATCGAAATGGAGAATGCTGATGGTGATGACCTTGATGACACTGGCGTAAGGATTGCCTTCCATCATGTGTTCTGTGATGGTCTTGGCGGTGCTGAAAAGTAACCGCTGTAGATAGTCCCACTCACGTTCATATTGCAATTCAACGATGACAATCTCATCCCGGGTGTTTTTGATCTTGAGATCGACACGGTTGAATTTGTCATTGCGGGTTTCAACAAGGACCAACAAAAGTGAAACAACGGCGGTTGAT
>JADGCV010000027.1 GCA_015228815.1 Magnetococcales bacterium
CAAGATTCCCGCAAAAACCACGCGGGAATCTTGCTTCGGGTGAAATGGCGCGTGGAAAAACAAAGTCAAAAACAAAATCAAAAACAAAGTCAAAAACAAAGTCAAAAACAAAGTCAAAACCCTGGGGGCAATCCCCCAGACCCCTTTTTTCTTTCAATAATTCTGGACCCTGGGGTACCTGGGCAGTTACAAACAAAGTCAAAATCAAAACCCTGGGGGCAATCCCCCAGACCCCTTTTTTCTTTCAATAATTAAACCCGTAAGGTACCTGGGCAGTTACGTCGTCCGCTCTTTCAGAGGCGGTCGTGCGGTTTGTATGCCACCTTCACCTCCGTGGTGATGCCGCCACGAACATTGAACACCGCCCGAACCACCATGGATCGCGGCTGCACCACCGCCACCAGATCATCGAGAATCCGATTGGTCACCGCCTCGTGGAACGTCCCCACATCCCTGAAACTCCATAGATAAAGTTTCAATGATTTAAGCTCGACGCATGACCGGTCCGGGACATAGTGGACATGAATGACCGCGAAATCGGGTTGCCCCGTCTTGGGACAAAGACAGGTAAACTCCGGACAGGTCATGGAGATTTCATAATCGCGTCCAGGATTGGGATTGGCAAAGGTTTCAAGCATCGGAAATACCCTGAAGGATGACGATCGGAAACGGCCACTTTCGGGTCCAGAACCCCCTTCGGGGCTTCGCCTCTGGACCCCACCAGGGGGATGATCCCCCTGGACTAAGCAACAGTTTTCCGCGACAGTCATTCCAGGTGATTGGTGATGGACCCTACCTGGATCTTGTTTTTCTCCAAATCCTTGGCCATCGCTTCCGCATCCTTGCGATCCGCCATGGGACCGACAAAAACCTTGTGTACCACCTCCCCCGCGACACGCGCCTGCTGCCGAAGAAAAGGAACATTCAATTTTTTTAATTGTTTTGCCAATTGATCCGCACTTTCACCATCGGGAAAAGCCCCCACCGGAAGATAATAGCCACTGCCAGAATCAGTCATGGTCCCCGATTGCCACGGAGACACGCCTCCCTCGGAACCGTCCTGATCTGGAACAACCTGATCCACGCCAGATACGACAGGCTCCGGTTCCTTATTGCCAGACCCGAACAATTTGCCAAAAAATCCCCCAACCGCCGATGAACCCTCCCCGGCACCATCGACCTTCGGTTCTTCCCGTGACGCCGCCGCCATCATGTCGCCTCCCGAAACCTCCTCCGGATGCGCCTCCGATCGCGAAACGGTACCCGAATCCAACGCCGTCCGATCATCACCAAGCACCTCTTTTTCCGAAAGAGACGGACGTAACGTGTACCCCCCCTTGTCCGGTCCCGCGGCAAGAACCTGACGCGATTCCACCTCGATCGCATCCTTCGGAGCCCCTCCTTCCGCCGAAGACCCCTTCAAAAGTTCCGCCAATTGAGCACTCGCCTGCCGATACCAGGTCGAAAGAATCCCGGAAGCCGCCCCATCGTCTTTTTTTTCTTCCGTCACCGATCGACCCTCATCCGGCATTGGTTCCATCGACGGTCCCCCTTCGGGAAGAACAACCCTCTCGTCAGATAAACCCATCTTCTCCGCCGAGGTGACGACCGGGGGTTCCCGATCAGGCAGCGGCGCGGCAGGCATCGAAGGTTGAACCGCGGCATCGGAAGGCCCATCCATCACCTTTTCCGTCCCTTCCCGCAACCAGGGCACCCTTGCGGGGACCTCCGGCGGCGTCACGGGAACCTCGACCTTGGGTTTCTCGGGAACCACGGGAACCGAAGGGGTCGAAGGAACCATTTTTTCCCCCCGCCCCGAGGAAAAATCGCCCGGAGATTCCTTCTCCCCTGCCGTTCTGGAATCAGAATTGCTTTGATCCTGGCTGGATCGTTCCACGGAAGGGGCGTACTGAATGGGAACCCTCTGAAGATTGTTGGTGCATCCCGCCAGAAGCGACCACAATCCCAAAAGAGACATGAGACAATACTTCCATAATCCAACAGGAATTTTTTCCCGTGGTCCAATCATTTTCATTCTCCCTTGCCTTTCCAGAAAAAGTGCAACACTTTCTTTAATGTCTTGGCAACCGTGATGCAAGTCAAAAACCGCACCGTCGATGGCCATCGTCATCGGTCATACCCCGTCACACCCAAAACCAAAGGGAGATGAATATGAAAATAAATCCGACGCTTCTCGCCATACCCCTCGTCGCCCTGCTGTTCTCCGGATGCGCCACGATGTATCCACCCCAGGCGGTGACAAATGCCGCATTGATGGATCCGGCAGTCAAATACCCACCCAGCGAATCCGTGGAATTGTTGGAAACCGCCCCCAAGAAATCATTCGTCAAGATTGCCCGCATGGAAACCTTGGGCAACGAAGGGGTCATGTCGGAGGTGTTTCTGCTGGAAGACATGCGGGCCACGGCACGAGAACTGGGCGCCAACGCCATCATCGTCCCCTTCGGACGGGTACGCAAATTTTCCCCGGATGGAATGCACTGGGTCGTCCAGGGAGATGCCATCCGCTATCAATGAACACGCAAAAAACGCCGACTTGACCCGGGAAGGGGACACCCCTTCCCGATACACCGCGACACAACGTCCAGGGTCCTCACAGACCCCACCCTTCGAGACGAAGATGTCACATCGGAGCGACATCACTCAAACCATCGCCCCCTTCAACGTCGCCAGGACGATCAAATGCGGCTGTTTGCGCGGCATGCCAAAAATCGCGCCCCATTTTTGCTTCACGAATTGCATCACCCGCTCGCGTCGCCGCATGCGCCGACGTACCCGGGTCTCGAATACCCTCCGAACCACAAATCCCTTCTTCTCCAGCCACCCCCCCAGCGTAAAACGGTCCCAACACCGCAAATGCTGCCATCGATGAAACGTCTGGTTGCAGCATGGACAGTAAATGGTCCGATCCTGGAGATTTTCATCGTTGGGTGTCGAAATGATCAATAATCCACCAGGTTTCAATATTTTTCCAATAATATTAAACGTATCCTCAAGCCGTTCATCATCCAAATGCTCGATGACCTCAGTCATCAGGATCGTCGAAAACGATTTCCCCTGATCAAGAATCTCTTCCAGGGTCAGAGCACCGCCAAAATTTGGCTCGCCAGAAAAGGTGGCCGCGAGCGACACAACCGAGGCCCTGGAAAAATCAGCCGCCGTCACCCGGTACCCGGCTGCCAGCAAAGCTTTTGTCAAAAAACCACGTCCCGCCCCATAGTCAAGCATATCTTCGTTTTTGTTCAAATCCTTCCCAAGAAGATCGACGATTCCCACGCCATGGTCGTAGGTAAAGTAGGTCTCCGGAAACTGCTGACAATAATCCCAATACCGCCCGACCCGCTCTTCCGTCCATTCCATGGGTTTTGGAGAAGGAACGTCATTCATGGACGGAATCTTCTACCGCCATGGAACAGGCCAGCGTCACACGAAAAAACATACGCGCCAGAGCCAAACCAGAGATTCGATGCGACATGCAACGATGCTCCCAAAAACGGTGGTTATGGAAATTTTCTTCAACGGCACTGAATCTGCGCCGCATCGCAGGCCTCGATGTCCCCCTTGCCACAGGCACTCTTCAAGTCACGGCACATGGCATCGACATTTTTCAGGCTTTGATGGGCATTGCCCCGGGCAAAATAATACTCCGCATCATTTTCCTCCAGGGCAATCGCCTTGTCATAATCGCCGATGGCCTGGCTGATCTGTCCCGATGCGCCAATGGCATTGGCGCGCTCGAAATAATAATGGGCCTCGTCGGGATTCAGAGCAATGGCCAGATTGAAACTTTCGATGGCCTCGTCCGCACGATTGCTTCGCGCCAACACCAATCCCTTCACATAATGGGCCCGCTCCAGCCTGGGTTCCCGGGTCAGGGCCTGCCGCAGATCGGCCAGGGCCTCCTCGTAACGCTCCATCTCCATGTAAGTCAGTGCCCGTTCGACAAAAGGCTCGGGACCCGTTTCGGGACGGACCAGAACCAAACCCAGATCCCTGAGCGACCCCTTGAAATCCTTGAGCAGACGCAACGTCAGACCACGATGGAGCAAGGTATCGAAACGTCCCGGATCCCCTTCCAACGCCGCATCGAAATCACGAATCGCCCGATCGGGAATCCCCAACTTCAACAATGCCATTCCCCGTCCATGATGGGCCTCGGGATTGTCCGGCTTGAGTCCCAGGGCACAGGTGAAGGTGTAGATGGCACGATTGTACTGCCCCTTCTCATTCTGCATTTCCCCTTCACGCAACAACTGCCCAAGTTCCGCCGCCACATCCCGAACCTTCTCCCGCGGCGGCATCGGCAAATCCTTGAAAGCGATCGCATCCTCCCGAACCACCTCGGTTTCATCGATCGCCACTTCCCCTCCTGACGCCACTTCCCCTCCTGACGCCACTTCCCCTCCTGACGCCACTTCCCCTCCTGACGCCACTGGTTGCCGCTCCATGGACACGGAAGCGCCATCCACCAACGTCACCGTCCACGAAGCCTTCAGCCGAACCGTATCCTTCACTCGGGCCTTGGGTTTGACTTCATCCAACATTCGCCGAAACACCTGAGCCATGATCGCGTCCGTTACCCGGATCCTTGGCTCCGGCACTGCCACCCCCATCCCCGGAAGCCATTCGGAATCATCAAGGACCCGCCCCAACTGCGTCTCGGGCACATCCTTCTCCGGCAAGACCGGTTCGGTCACGTCGAATCCCCTTTTCTCCGTTTCCGCATCAACGGACGTTCCCGAAGAATCGCTGGTTCCTCCGGCCACTTCCTGGGACGTGGAGACGACACCCAAACCCTTCGCAACGGAAACGATCGGTAACGAGGTCCCCCTCCGGGCAAGAGGCAACGGTTCCGGGAAGACCAGGCGTGGACGGACCATCGGTGTGACGGCGGGAACCTGGATCGGTTCCGGTTTGGGGACCGGTTTGGGCAGGGTCACCGGAACCATGATCGAAACTGGTTCGAGTTTGGCGACCGCCACCGGCAGTGTTTCCTCGGGTGTCATCACAGTGGCAGAGCCCCCGGCGCCCGTGGCCCCAATGTCCGTGACCGCCTCGGCCTGGGTCGTCTCCTTCGCCGGAAGCACCACCACGGACGAGACGATCGCCACGCTTCGCAAACGGGGCGTGGGAACCGCCATCGTTGCCGTCATCCGCACGACCTCCTCGGGTGATTGTTGCACGCGCACCACCGCCTTCGGCAACGGCACGGGACGCGGACCGGGAGATGTGTCTTCACCCAGGATCCGATCAAGCCTGCCGACGGGTTCCACTTCAGTCAGGGTGACCGGATACATCGGCCCCTTGTGCCGCCCCATGACGCCAGGCTTTGCCTCCTGGGAAGCGATTTCCTGGCGTCGGGCGGGCACGGAATGACGCACACGGGGTGCGACGGATGGAAGCGGTGAAAGAGATTGAAAGGACGGCCAGACACCAAGAATCGCGGCATCCCGATGCAAAAGAGGACGCGCATCCGCCACCGACAGGGTTTCCCCCTCCAGACGGGACCCCGACCGGGATACGGCGTTGCCCGCGCTGCCGGCATCGGGATTGGGGGTGCGCAAAGTGTCTCCCGGACTCCCTTGCCCCTCACGGGTGGGACGATGCCGCCCCCCCTTGGGTGATTGCTCCGGTTGCTCCACCTTGGGCATGGCGGGAGGAACCCCTGGACCCGGAGTGGCATTTCCTTTCTTTTCCGGGGTTTTTGGAACATTTCCACCCGATGGCCCCGAGGTTTTGTTCGTCTCCTTCGCCGGAACCGCCTGCCGCGGTTCGATCATCTCCCTGGGCGGCATCACCTCCCGTCCCTTGGGATTCTCCTTCGCGGGCGTTTCTTTCGCGGGTTTCGTGGATTCCTTTTCCGTCGTCTTTTTCTCGACCGCGGGCGCTTCCTTCGGGGTCTTGGGAGCCGCTTCCCTGGTCGCCTTGGGGACGTCCTTCGCGGGAATCCCTTTTTTTACAGGGGTGGCAGGAGTGGCGCTTCCCCCCTGTTGACCAATCTCCCGGGTCTTGGACCGTTCGCGATGTCCCGAAGACTCTTTGGGTTTGACGACTTCCCTGGGCTTGAGAACTTCCCTGGAGCTGGCCTTGGAACCGCCCCTGGATTTGGGATTGGATGAATCTCCCTCGTTTCGGACGGGCGTTCCCTTGACCCGTGCCGCGCCGACCAACCGGTCACGCCAGAAGGTCCCCTGTTCGATGCGGCCATCGGGCCAGGATTTCCGTCCCGGCCCATGCTGAAAGCCGCGGTTCCAGGTCCCCGAATATCTTTTCCCCGAGGACCAGATCAAGGTCCCCTGTCCATGGCGCCAGCCCATGTAATATTCGCCGGTGTAGACCGAACCGTCGCCGTGGACATACTGCCCCCGACCATGACGCTGCCCGTTCCTGAACTGGCCGTGATAACGATCCCCCGAAGGCCACAGGAAGATTCCAACCCCATCCTGGCAATCCCCTCGAAGGCATTCGGCGGTGGCAAACCGGGGCATGAACCCGAACAGGACAACCGCCACGGCCATCGCTTTGCGCCAATCGCAATGACCAACCCGCGACAACACACGCATTGGAGTGTTCATGATTCCTGGACCACCGGGACTTGAGTTGCACGACCGACCTGACCTGGTGTGGCCCAACCGTCATGACCGGGAACAACGACCGCCCTGGAAGCATCGGGGCGACACGGCCCTCCCCGATCCGCTCAAGCGGCGTTCTCCCGATGTCACTCCGCCGCGATGGGAACCCGCGCATCCTCCTCCGGAAGCGAAAAATCGACCCCCTCCGGACTTCCCGAGCCGCCGACATCGTGGGGCTTGACGGTTTTGGGTGATGATAATCCCTTGTTTTGGGAGAAATCATGCATCCTCTGCCACATGCCCTCCTTATCGGATGTTCCGCCCGATCCCGACATCATTTTAAGCTGTTCCTCGACATCAGGTTCATTTCCGGTCTCCATGGCCGCGAGCAGGGCCGCCGTGGCGCTTTCATGGCGAAAGGCGATATTGGCCGTCAACGTCGGTGGGGCAAGGTTTTCGAGGCCGGGCATGGGAGGAACAGGATCGCGTCCCAGGGACATCAACAATCGACCCAAAGCGACCTGATGGTCGGCGAAGGCCAATCCCTGAAGCACGCGCAGGATCAAGCCCTCCGCATTGGCGACAATCCGCGAACTGTCGGGATCGTCCTCCTTGCCGGGTGGAAAACGAATGGTGGTCCGTTTCAACCCTTCCTTGTTCCGGTCGCGGATCCCGGCCAGCCTTTTTTCGGTCATCCGGCACTCCAGGAGCGCCAGATGCACCTGCATGAGGGTGGCAACCCCCTGGGCCAGACGTACCACCCGATTCCCGGTGTCGGAGTCGGCGGCGGGAGGCCGTTGCCCCTCGACCAGCTGTCCCGTCAGCGTCATCCCCGCCTCGACCCATGACGGTGCCCCCGCCGGCGCCCACGCCACCGATTCATGTCCCAGACCGGGAAAGGAATGCCCTGGAAAAGCCGCCATGAGACCCCGCTCCACTTGGGCGCCACCCAACCGCTCTTCCCTGGGAAGATGGGCGCGGTTGGCCCAATGGAGCAACGCCTGGTCCTCCATGAAGACAACCGGCAGGGCGAGAATCCCCGGATCAAGCATCTCGGTCGCCGCCACCTTCACCCGGACCGCTCCGGCCCCCCCCGGCCATCCCAGCAATCGGGCGAGCGTTTCCTTGGATGCCTGCAACGTCTTCCGCCATTTCCACAACGTGTCGGTCGTCGTCAGCAGGTCGCTCTGGCTTTTCAGCATCCTGGCATCCGCCGAGGCCAGGGTTCCTTTGGGAGTTCGCAGGCGCACCAACGCCGCGTTGGCCTCCTGAAGCAATCGATCCAGTTCATCGAGCAACAGATCGGCGGTCGCCGAGCGCCAGTAGGCGGCACGAACATCGGTCGCGAGCGTCACGGCAACGGCGCGGACCAGCGATGGCGCAGGCTCGCCCCCTCCCGGTTCCCGTGGCGCCCGTTCCTTTTCCAACGCAAGCGTCACCAGGTTCCATACCACCGCCGGATCGAATTCCCCAAGACGCGCCTCCTCCTCCCCCCTCATCCCTTTTCCGCCCATCCATCCCGCCGTTTCCAGCCATTCCCGCAACCGCGCCGGGGTCGCATCGGGCGGCGTCAGGGCGATCAATGCCTGAAGCGTCCGATCCATCCGCTCCTTCATTCCCGCTCCCAGTCCCACGCCCATCGCCTCGAACAGGCCGATGCGACGCTCCACGACCGCCGTCGCTCCCCCCCCCTTCGGCGACGGGAGCGATTTGGCGGGATCGGCCACCGTCGCAGCCTCCCCCTCCCAGGCAGGAACAGCCAGAAACAATCCCAGGACCATCCCGGGCCACAAGCGATACCGGCGCCGGGTCCGCCGCGAAACCGCAAGGCCCCCGCCGCCGCCATCGTGCAATGAATGTTTGATCACGTACACGTTCCACCAGAAAAAAAGAATCTTGGACCCGACCCCCATCCCGCAAGCACAATGACCGTGGCCGGCAAGGTTAATGGTTTGCAAATTTCATACCTCTTATCAATAAAAAAAACGGACATTCAACACCCGTTCGACATGGGAAACAATTGACTCACACCTTAATTGGTGGATAATGTTTTCATAAAATATTTCAATTTTTTGGAGGTTCCTTTGCAGTTCTGGCATGGAAAAGAGATTGTCCTGATTGTTGGTGGTGGCATCGCCGCCTGCCGCGCCCTCGATCTTATCCGCGGACTCAAGGCCATGGGCGCCCAGGTCACCGTCGTCGGCACACCCGCCGCCACCCGTTTCGTGACCCCTCTGACCTTCCAGGCGATCTCCGGTCGTCCCTTTCACGGCGATCTGTTCGATCCCACCCTGGAAGGGGGAATGGATCATATCCGGCTGGCGCGGGAGGCGGAACTGGTGATCATCGCCCCGGCGACAGCCGACCTCCTTGCCAAAATGGCCCACGGCCTGGCCAACGATCTGGCCAGCGCCCTGCTTTTGGCACGCCGGGGACCCGTTCTGGCCGCCCCGGCCATGAATGTCGCCATGTGGGAACACCCCGCCACCCGGCGCAATCGGAACATACTGGAATCCTCGGGCATTTTTTTCCACGGCCCGGAATCGGGCCTCCTTGCCTGCGGCGAGGAGGGAATGGGACGCCTGGCCACCGTGGAAAGCATCATCGAATCGGCACGGCGGCTCCTGGAAACCAAACCACTCGCCGAACGCCATGTCGTCATCACCGCCGGCCCCACCCGCGAGGAACTGGATCCGGTTCGTTACATCTCCAATCATTCGAGCGGCAGGATGGGTTACGCCATCGCCACGGCGGCGCTGCGCGCCGGTGCCCGGGTCACCCTGGTCCACGGCCCGGTCCATCTTCCCCCCCCCCTGGGGGCGACCATGGTCCCGGTGGCAAGCGCCCGGGAAATGCACGCCGCGGTCATGGATCTCCGGGAACGTCACCCGATGCCCGGACACACCATCGACGCCATCGTCCTGACCGCGGCCGTGGCGGATTATCGCCCTGTCACGCGCCATGCCGAAAAAATCAAGAAAAATGGCGCCGACCATCTTCACATCGAACTGGAAGCCAATCCCGACATTCTCCTCGATCTTTCCAGAAAACGATCCGCCGGTGGAGGAGATCCCGTTCCACTTCTCGTCGGCTTCGCCGCGGAAACCGGATCGGCCCTGGAACGGGGTCGGGAAAAGATGAAACGAAAAGGGTGCGATCTTCTCGTCATCAACGATCTGCTCGAAGAGGGCGCCGGTTTTGGCGTGGCGACCAACCGGGTCACAGTGCTCGATCACCAGGGCAACGAGGAAGTCTGGCCACTCATGTCCAAGGATGCGGTGGGAGAACGATTGGTTGGCGCCATCGCCGCCCGCATCCAACACGAAAAACGTTGACCGCAATCGATAATCGCCGCACCCTCCCGTTTTTTTCACGCGGAGGAACCATCCACCAAGGGCGAGGTCGATTCAGGAAGCCAAGCATGGACGCCTTGGGGCCGAAGCGGAAGGGGGGCCGTGACAATCATCAAACATGATGATTTTCCGGCTTGGGTTGTTTGACGAAAGGATGATCCGAGGTAAGGACAGTGCTTAAATTTTCAAAGAAATTGCTTTATGCCATCGAGGCGGTTGTCGATATCGCCTACAACTCCGGGGGAGAGCCGGTGCAGATCCGTGAGGTGACCAACCGTCAAGGGGTGCCGCAACGCTATCTTGAACAGGTGATGCAACGACTGGTCAAGGCAGGCATCCTCAAGGGAATCCGCGGTCCCCGAGGCGGCTACCTTCTGGCCCGGGAACGTTCCCGGATCAGCGTCGGCGACATTGCCCGGGTCGTCATGGAAGTTCGACCGGCGGGCGATTCGGGTCTCCCCGACGATCTGGCCACCGGTCCGATCGGTCGGCAGGTGATCCGCCCCCTGTGGTCGGAATTCCAGGACCAGATCCTGGACATGATGGACCGGATCACCATCGAGGAATTGACAACGAGGGCCTTTCGCAACGGGGTTCCAAGCGAGGTCTACAGTCGCATCACCTATTCCATCTGAGGTCTGACTGGTCATGGATCCGAACCATCCAGAATCGCCATGCCACACGCCTCGGTCCTGATCATCGGCGCCGGAGGTCTGGGTTCGGTGGCGGCAATGGCCCTGGCCGAAACGGGCATCGCCAGGTTGACCCTGGCCGATCCCGATGTCGTGGAGGTCTCCAACCTTCATCGACAACCGCTCTATCTGGAAGAGGATGTCGGCCAGCCCAAGGTCACCGTCGCGGCCCGTCGTCTTCAGGAGATCCGGCCCGGAATCGAGATCGGCATCGTGCAACAAAAGCTCGACCGGTTCGATGAACTGGTCTGCCTGGCGCAGGACCATGATTGCTTCATCGACGCATCCGACAACTTCGCCACCCGTTTTCTGGCCAACGATGTTGCGCTTCGGTCCGGCCGGCCACTCGTGCATGGCGCCGCCACCGGCCTCAGGGGACAGGTCATGACCATTCTGCCCCACCGCACCGCCTGCCTGCGTTGCCTTTTCGAAGCCCCCCCCATCCGAAATCTTCCCACCTGCCGGGAGGGTGGAATTTTCGGCCCCCTGGTCATGGAGGTCGGCTGGCTTGCCGCCATGGAAGTCGTCAAATTTCTGGAAAACAGCCCCGATCTTCTGACCGACCGAATGTTGACCATCGATCTGACGCGCCACATACGCCGACACGTCCCCCTGCCACGTCAGTCACGGTGCCCCGGCTGCCGCTCCAACCCCATAAACACCCATTGAAACCAAGGTATGCGTTCCATGGCAAACATTTACGACAGCATCACGGAAACCATCGGACGAACCCCCATCGTTCGCATCCAGCGACTCGCCTCCGGCCTGAACGTCGAACTCATGGCCAAGGTCGAGGCGTTCAATCCGATGGGTTCCCTGAAGGATCGCATCGGACTGGCCATGATCGAAGCCCTCGAACGGTCCGGCAAGGTCAATGCCCGCACCCGGATCGTCGAACCGACCTCGGGCAATACCGGAATCGCGCTCGCCTTCGTCTGCGCCGCCCGCGGCTATGACCTGACGCTGACGATGCCGGAAAACCTGTCGGTCGAGCGCCGCCGCCTGTTCGAACTTCTCGGGGCGCGCGTTGTCCTGACGCCAGCCCTGGAAGGGATGAAAGGGGCCATCGACGAGGCGCGGCGCATCCTGGCAAGCGAGCGCAATGCCGTCATGCCCAACCAGTTCGAAAACCCCGTCAACCCCGAAACCCATGCCCAAACAACCGCCCGGGAAATCCTCGCCGATACCGACGGAAAACTGGATGTCCTGGTGGCAGGGGTCGGGACCGGAGGCTCCCTGACCGGAATCTCCCGCGCCCTCAAGGAAAAGATTCCCCACTTCACAACCGTCGCGGTGGAGCCGGAAAATTCGCCGGTCCTGTCGGGAGGCATGCCGGGACCTCATCTGATTCAGGGAATCGGCGCCGGATTCATCCCCCCCATTCTCGACCGCACCCAGATCGACCTCATCATCCGCATCGGCGACAAACGGGCCATCAAGACCGCCCGGATGTGCGCCCGCCTGGAAGGAATCGCCTGCGGCATCTCCTCGGGAGCGGCCCTGGCGGCAGCCCTGGAAATCGGCGAAGACCCCGGCTATCGCGGCAAACGAATCCTGGCGCTTCTGCCCGACTTCGCCGACCGCTATCTGTCCATGCCGCAGTTTCAGGAGCCCTGATGATCCACTCCGATGGCGCCGAGCGCTATTCCAGACACATTCTCATCCCCGAATTCGGGGGGCGGGGACAGGAACGGTTGATGAAGTCGGCCATCGGCGTCGTCGGCCATACCGCAATGGCCGAAACCATGCTCGAAATCTTCGCCCGGAGCGGCATCGGCACCCTTGGAATCGGACCGGAAACGTTACCCCGGAAATGTTGCTCCATCCCCCCGATCCCTACCACCACCTTTGGCGCGCGTGTCACACGGCGCGTTCGTCTGGCCAACCGCCATACCCTTCTCCAGGCCGATGGAACAACGCATCTTCCCACCCCATCGTCTCCCCTTGACGGGCTTCTTCACTGGGCCACGCCCTGGGACGGGATCGTGGATACCTCGGGCGATCCTGGACTTGCCCATCGACTGGGGCATTTTTGCCGGGAACAGGGCAAGTTTTTTCTCTCCTGCCGTTTGTCCCAGGGATACGGTTGGGTCTGGTCGCCTCCCCATCCCCCCATGAACGATGACACCGGAATCTGCCCCGGCGGCGCCCCGCCCCTCGATGCCACGCCGTGTCATCCCCCCCCCCCTTCCCTCGAACTTCTTCTCGCACGCCTGACCGCAACCGTTGGTGCCGGCACGCTGTTGTCGCGTCTGGCGGGTCTGGAGCTTGGCCAGCCAATTTTTTTGTTGCGCATCGATGCCAAAAAAAGCCATTATGACCCGGTTGTGCCCCTGAGCAGAATTGAATGCGGTGAATGTGGAACCCATGCATCGAGCGGCGGATCACCCCGTCCGGATCATGCTTCCGGCGCTTCTCCGGAGGCGATCACAAACGATCCGGGCCGGGAACCTCATGGCATCGTGGAGGAATTCATCGACATCACCGGCGATGCCTGTCCGATGACCTTCGTTCGCGTCAAGCTCAGGATGGAATCGCTGGTCGCGGGCGCCCTGCTCCGGGTGCGCCTGAAAGGTGACGAAGCCCTGGTCAACGTCCCTGGATCGCTCCGCCTGGGAGGGCATGAGGTCATCCGTATCGAAAATCGGGGTTTGTTTCACGAATTGGTTGTCAGAAAAATTGTCTCGACAAAGGGGATCGGTACATAGTTTTACATGTGTAAAATATTATTTCATTAGCCGGCATCAAAGGCACATTTTCCACGATTTTTCGGCTTTTATACTGGCCCGTTGTTTGCGACATGATTGTCTGTCGATCGGCTCCGGGAACACCGCGGAAGCGCTGCCCATATGAAGGCATTCCTTCAATCTTAACGGATGATGATCACCTAATCGGGAGAGGAACAATGAAACACCGCATGGATCAAAAAGGTTTTACCCTTATCGAATTGATGATCGTCATCGCGATCATCGGCATTCTGGCCGCGGTCGCCATTCCATCCTACATGGACTACACCGTTCGCGCCAAGATGTCCGGCCCCTTGAGCCTTGCCGCCATGGCCAAGTCCCATGTGGCTGAGTTCTACCAGGCCAACGGGTCCTGGCCCGCCACGAACAGCCTGGCGGGAATGAGTTCCTCCAGTGCCTACACCAGTTCCTATGTGTCCCGTCTCGCCGTTGTTTCCAGTCAGATCACGGTGCTGCTGAAAACCATCGGCAACAGCGCCGTCGCTTCGGGTTCGACCATCGTCTTCCAGGGTGCCGATGCGTCGGGTACCGTTCGCTGGACCTGCACGACCGCCATTGCCGACAAGTATGTACCAAAAGAGTGCCGTTGACCTTGTCCGATCGACGCGACTCCCGGGGCCTGGCGCATGTCAGGCCCCTTGCGTTTGGACTTCGTCCTTCATTGCACGTCCGACCTTTTTTTTTGTTTCTTCTTCTTCTGGTTGCCTCGGGTGCGGTGTTCTGGCCCGGGTTGCCGGGAAGTTTCCTTCTGGATGACAATGCCAATCTTGGTGGATTGTCGGCAATCCGGAAGGATCCTTCGATCTACAGTTGGGTCAGTTTTCTGTTTGAAGGACGCAGCGGTCCGGGGGGGCGTTCGCTGTCGCTTTTGACCTTTGCCGCGCAATATTCTTCATGGCCCGAGCTTCCGGTCGATTTCAAGCTGGTCAATCTTGGGATTCATCTGTTCAACGGCGTCCTGCTGCACATCACCCTCATGATGCTGGGGCGTCTGGCTTCGTGGCCCGTCTCCTTCACCCATCCCGTGGCATTAATGGCCCCGGCCCTGTGGCTGCTCCATCCGATGCAGGTTTCAAGCGTCTTTTACGTGGTGCAGCGGATGACCCTCCTGTCCGCCACCTTTGTCCTGTTGGGAATCCTGACCTGTCTGAAGGGTCGGGAATGGATGCTTGCGAAAGCGGAAAAGAAAAAACAAACCCGGGGACTGGTGTTGAGCGGACTGGGGATCACCGTGGGCGGGACCCTGGCAGCCCTTGCCAAGGAAAACGGGGCGTTGCTTCCGGTCTTTGTACTCGCCATCGAAACGGCCCTTCTGGCCCATCGCCCCTGGCCCAAGCGTTTCAGGATGTGGCGTGGCACGTTGTTGCACGGTCCCTGGATCGTGATGTGCCTCTATCTGGCGATCACCTGGGACAGCCTTGCCGGACATTATGCGTCACGTCCCTATACGATGATGGAACGGCTCCTGACCCAGGGACGAATCGTTACCGAATACCTGTGGCACATTCTTTTTCCGCGAAGCCAGGGGCTTGGTTTGTTTCATGACGATTATCCGATCTCCCATGGTTTGACACAACCGCTTTCAACCTTTGGCGCCCTGTTGTTTCTCCTCGCCCTGACAGGGATCGCGTATTATTTTCTCCGCGCACGGGGTTGGATCTCCTTCGGGATTTTATGGTTTTTCGCCGGCCACCTTCTGGAATCGACGATTCTGCCGCTGGAACTCTATTTTGAACACCGCAACTATCTACCGCTGTTTGGCATCACCTTTCTGTTAGCGGCAGGGTTCAACCATCTTCATCGTCACGCCGCAACGGTGCGACTGAAAGGGTTGACGCTGCTTCTGGGGCTGGTGATCGTGTTGCCACTCGGTTTCCTGAGCCGCCAGGAAAGTCTTTTATGGGGACAACCGTTTCGGCAGGCGTTGGTCTGGGCCGAGGAAAACCCCGATTCGATGCGGGCACTGTTGAACTGGGGCAATGTCTTGTATGCGGTCGATCTGATCGATGACGCCCAAAACCTGTTGGATCGTTACAGCCGTCTCCATCCCGACGACCCTTCGGCGGATCTGGTCAAACTGAAAATACGTTGCGATCATCCCGAAAAAAAGATCCTGGTGGACGATGCCTACATTCGCGACGTCACCCGGAAACAGGATGGCAACAAGGCAACCATCACCGGTATTCTGGAGTTTACCCTTGCCGCGTTTGAACAAAAGAAATGTCCGTCGATCGATCCGGAACTTTATCTAAAAATTCTTCTTGGATTCCTGGAAAACCCATCGTTCGGCGGACCGATCACCAAAAGCAGCCTGCACCTGATGACAGGTCGCGCCTATGCGGTGTTGGGCAACCTGAATGGGGCGATGACCCATTTCGATCATTCCCAGGAACACGACCTGCGCCTGGACGCCTGCCTGCAACAAGTGCGCTGGTTGCTGAGCGCCGGGCTGATCGATGATGCCCGGGCCTATCTTGCCAAGGCCAGGACGATCCAATCAAAAAACTTTATCGTCAATCATTTGCGAACCCGGGAACTGCAACGTTACGAGGCTGCCATCAAAATGAACGTTTCCGGAGAATAACGAAAACCTGGGGCGGAAATGAGGGCATCGCAATCCCCCTCGTCCGATCCAGTAGGCCCAAGTCAAGACGCGAATACCTCGTCCACGGAATTCGCGAACACAAAGTTGTCGCTCCATGTCTCGATCAGTTCCAGGCTCGCTGAGTTCACCTTCTCGGTCACCCAGTCTGGTGTTTGGCCGAACTTGCGGCGCATCTGTTTCAGAAGCATGATTACGGCTTCTTCCTGACGGCCTTCTTCCTTGCCTCTCTTATGACCAATCCGTTCCACGCTCGTGATATAAGGCATCTTTTGGTTCTCCTCAAAGTTGGATAGATTTGTCCAGAATTGGTTGTCCAACTCTTCTGGCAGGCTCAGCACCCAGTCGATGAATCGAAAGAGATCAACGATCTGTTGGCGGTTGAAACCACGCTCGTACAGCATGCGCGTGATGCGCATTTTCTGCTGGAATCGCTCTGTCGGCTGGTTTTTGGTCTGTTTGCCGGTCAGATGTGCCAGAGTGACGATGGCAAACGGATTGGTGGATACTTCCAGGAGATCCATTCGAGACAGATAATCCAGCAATGTGGATGGAGCCCGTGCCTTACATGAAGCCAAACAGATCGGGGATAAGCGTCTCTTCCTCTGGAATCACCTTGACCATGGGGCGTCCCCGCCGGGTCACGATCAGTTCATCGTGCGCGTTGGCCACTTCATCCATCAGCTGAGGGCACCGGGCCTGGAAGTCTCCCGCCGGAATCTCGGACGACGAAATAGAAGTCATATAGGGTTCTCCATGCGCATCCTTCCTCAAGCTCAAGAGCAGGATAACCTGGACCTGGGGCGAAGGCAACGACGAATCCCGCGCCATCGAACATCTCGCGAACTGCCTGACGGAAGTACTCGGCTTGCGTGACGCATTCTTTTTCTTTCGGATACGGCGCGGATGCACTTGCCTTGCCCGAGGATCCACAGCAAACTTCACCGCAAGCAACCCGATTCCCGATGTCCGGGGGATTGGATCATCGTCATGCAATCTTGCAAGGGAGTTGACGGCAACATGTTGAAGGTCAATGAATACTTTGATGGAAAGGTGAAATCGATCGCCTTTCGGACCGCCACCCTTCCGGCGACCGTGGGGGTCATGGCGCCGGGGACCTATGAATTCGGCACCGCGCAACATGAAACCATGACCGTCATCAGCGGCGCATTGACCGTCAAATTGCCGGGGCGGGAAGAATGGCAAACCTTCACACCCAATCAATCCTTCGAAGTGGCGGCCCAACAAAAATTTCAACTCAAGGTTGACATCGATACCGCCTATCTGTGTACCTATGGTTCATAAGGTTGGATTGATCGATGTTCATCCGTCTGAACGGCCTCGAGAAGTGCTACCACGAAGGAGAACGAAAGGTGGCGGTGCTGCAACAACTCGATGCTGTTTTCAATGAAGGAGAAACCACCGCGATCATCGGTCGTTCGGGATCGGGAAAAACGACCCTCCTCAATCTTGTCAGCGGCATCGACCTTCCCGACAAGGGAACGGTACGGATCGGCGCGGTCGAGCTGACACGGATGGACGATGGACAACGCACCCTCTTTCGCCGTCACCGGATTGGCTTCATCTTCCAGTTTTTCAACCTGATTCCAACATTGACCGTCTTGGAAAACGTCCTGTTCCCGCTGCAACTGATCGGAAAGGGAGGTCCCCCCGGACAACGATGGGCCAGAACCCTCCTCGAACAGGTGGAGCTGGCCGACCGTGGCGATTCCTATCCCGACCGCCTCTCGGGCGGCGAGCGGCAACGGGTCGCCATCGCCCGGGCCCTGGTCCATCAACCCCACCTGCTCCTGGCCGATGAACCGACCGGCAACCTTGATCAGGAAACGGGTATCGCCGTCCTTCATTTGATGACGCAGCTTGTGCGCCAACATCGCCAGACCCTGATCATGGTCACCCACAGCATGCATTTCGCCCGCCAGGCCCAGCGCATCCTGACCATGGAGGGGGGACGGCTGCATGAATCAATTCTTCAGGAGGCGTTGTAGAATCAGACCGATCCCGGACCCATTGTCCCCATGATGTCAATGAACCGTCCCTTGCCACCACTCCTGATCCGTGCCGCCCTGCGTCATTTTCTCCGCCATCCCTGGATGACCGGCCTGGCCATTTTCGGCATCGCCCTCGGAGTGGCGGTGGTGACGGCAGTGGATCTGGCCAACGAAGGGGCGATGCGGGCCATGCGTCTGACCGTCTCCTCCCTCGGTGGAACCACGACCCACACCCTCTCGGGAACCACAACCGGACTGGACGAAAACCTGTTCGCGCCATTGCGCTGGTCCGCGGGGGTGGAACACGCCGCGCCCATCGTCGCAGGCACGGCACGATGGCACCGGTTTCCCGAAAAAACATTGAAAATCCTTGGGATCGATCCCATCGCCGAAATCCCGATCCGCCCGCGCCTGACGCAAAATATCCAGGGCCCACACCTGCATTCCCTTCTGACCGTTCCCGGCACCGCCCTTCTATCGACCGCAACCGCCACGCACATGGGCGTTGCCGTCGGCGACACGATTCCCCTTCTGCTCGGTGACCGGAAAAAAAACGTCACCCTCATCGGTCTGATCGATCCCGCCGACCCACACATACGCCAGGGATTGGCCGATACCGTCGTCATGGACATCGCCAGCGCCCAGGAACTGCTCGATTTTCAGGGGCGTCTCACACGAATCGACCTGGTGGCGACTCCGGGGATGTCCCCTCCCCCGGTGGTCCGCCCTCTTCACTGGATCCAAACCCGGCACCACGGAAACGCCCTCGAAGGGATGACCGAGGCCTTCCGGCGCAACCTGTCGGTCCTCGGACTCCTCGCCCTTCTGGTCGGAATGTTCATCATCTTCAATACCATCACCTTCTCCGTCGTCCGTCGCCGTCACCTCATCGGACTGTTACGCGCCCAGGGGGTGACGCGCAGGGAATTGATGCTGCAATTGTTTATCGACGGGCTCCTTCTGGGACTCCCCGGCACCCTCCTGGGGCTCCTTCTGGGCATCGCGCTTGGCAAGGGTCTCCTGGGACTGGTCGTCCAGACCATCAACGATCTTTATTTTTCACTGGAGGTCGTCCATTGGTCTCCCGAACCGCTGTCGCTGCTCAAGGGCGCCCTCCTCGGACTTGGCGCCACGGCAGTCGCGACCTGGCCTGCCGCCTGGGAAGCGGTCTCGATCCCCCCATCCATCGCCCTGACCCGTTCGGCCCTCGAACAATCGATGGGGACGGGCGTATCCCGGGCAGGTCGCTGGGGGGCGATTCTTCTCTTCGCGGGAGGGGCGATCCTGTGGCTTCCGGGAGAACACCTTGACGCCGGTTTCGCCGCCCTGGGGCTCATCATCCCTGGATCGGCACTGATGATCCCACGATTCATGACCGTTCTGGTCGCGGGTCTGCGTCCGATGGCACGCTACTTCGGCGAATGGAAACTGAACCTGGCCCTGGGGTCGATCCCCCGCAATCTGAGCCGGACCGGTGTCGCCATGGCCGCCCTGACCGTCGCCGTGGCGACCGCCATCGGCATGGGTATCCTGGTCGAAAGTTTCCGTGCCACCGTCGAGCGCTGGCTGAACGAAACGATCGCCTCCGACATCTACGTTTCCTCTGGTGAAACCTCCTCCGGGGCAGGGGTCGAAACGGGAACGCTCGATCCCGAGCTGATCCGGGCCCTTGCCGGCGTTCCGGGGGTTGCCAGCGTCGGCCTGGGACGGCGCCTCGCCCTGGAAACCCCGGAAGGGATGATCAACCTGTTCGTTCTCGATGTCGATCGGGAGCGCTTCCTGGATCGATGGTTTCTCGCGGGCGACCCGGAAACGCTCTGGCCCCGGTTTGCCAACGGAGACATCGTCCTGGTTTCCGAATCGTTCGCCTTTCGCCGCAAGGTGCGGCCTGGGAGCAACATCGACCTTCCGGCACCACAAGGACCTCATCCCATTGCGATCGGGGGAATCCTGGCCGATTACCGGTCCGATACCGCTTCCATCACCATCAGCCGTTCCCTCTTTGCCCGCCTTTGGGACGATGCCGCGATGGGCAGCATGGGCATCCGGATCGCCAGGGAGGCCAACCTTGACACGGTGATGGACCGGTTGTATCAGGCGGCAACACCTTGGCAACCGGTGGAAATTCAATCCAATCGCCGACTGCGCGAGGCCTCCCTGGAAATTTTCGACCGCACCTTCGCCGTGACCCGGGTATTGCGCCTGATCAGCATCGCCATCGCCTTTTTTGGCATCTGGACCGCCCTCATGGCCATTCAACTGGAACGAACCCGGGAACTGGCGGTCTTTCGCGCCCTGGGAATGACCCGTGGAGAACTGTTGCACATCAACCTGCTGGAAACGGCCCTCCTGGGTCTGGTCTCCGGAATCATCGCCATGCCGCTTGGATGGCTCCTGGGACTTCTTCTCGTCGAGGTGATCAACCATCGCTCCTTTGGTTGGAGCCTTGTCCTGGAGACCCGCCCCGGCCTGATCCTCCAGGCCATCGCCATCGCCCTTCCCGCCGCGCTCATGGCAGGGTTTTTCCCGTCGCGACACATGGCGGCGACCTCCCCCATGGAGGCCTTGCGTGAACTGGAATAGGTGGATCGTCGCCCTCTGCGTGATGGGTCTCGGATTTTTCTTCCTGCGCCAGGAGCCAAACGTCGCGCCCGCGCCCATCGTCAAATTTCTCGGAGAAGCGACCGATCCCGGCTTCGACCGACCCCTGGCGCCAAGGGAATTTCGTTTTCCCGAGGATCATGGCCCCCATGCCCGGTTCAAGCAGGAATGGTGGTACATGACGGGAAATCTGGCCACAAAACCTCAAGAACGCCGTTTTGGTTTCGAACTGACCCTGTTTCGCATCGCCCTTGCGCCGCAAGCAACGGCACGAACCTCCGCCTGGGGCAGTTCGCAGGTGATGATGGGACATTTTGCCCTGACCGACATCCAGGAACAACAATTCCATCATGGAGAGCGCTTTTCCCGTATCGCCCTCGACCTTGCGGGAGCGATCGCCGATCCGTTCCGGGTGTGGTTGGGAGATTGGTCGATCACCGCGACGGGAGGAACCCCGGAACGGCCCATTCTGCATCTGAAGGGGGGAGAAAAAAACATTCGGCTCGATCTGAACTTGGTCGCTCGCAAACCGGTGGTGTTGCAGGGACAGGACGGGCTGAGCCGGAAGGGTGATCGTCCGGGAAACGCCTCCTATTATTATTCCCTGCCGCGAATGGAAACCTCGGGGACGATCACCCTTGGGGAAGAACGGTTCGAGGTTTCCGGGTGGAGTTGGTTCGACCGGGAATGGAGCACCAACCCTCTCGACGAAAACCAGGAGGGCTGGGACTGGTTCGCCGTGCAACTCTCCGACGGCTGGGACCTGATGCTCTATCGAATGCGCGACAAAACAGGACGGTCGCAATCGACGAGCGGTGGAACCCTGATCGATCCCGAAGGTAAAACGACCGCCATCGACAACCAGCAGATGGACATCGTGCCCCATGATCACTGGCAAAGTCCCGTCACCGGCATCATCTATCCATCGGGCTGGTCACTGAAGATCGCCTCCCTGGGCATCGACCTGACGCTGATCCCGTGGAGCCGGGATCAGGAATTGAACCAAACCCTGATCCGCTATTGGGAAGGGGCGGTCCGGGTGCGGGGCGTCCATGGGACCAGGGAAGTTCAAGGCAACGGCTATGTCGAACTGGCCGGCTATCGTTGAGCGGAAGGGATTATGTCCCCGCGCCCGATTTCAGGGAATCATTCAGATCCCCTGGCAGTTACCACTCTTTGATCACCCACCCCGGATCAATCGAAAATAGTTTCCCGCAATTTCCGTCCAGTCCAGGTGACGGACGGAATCGAGCCCACCCTGACGACAGGCACGCTGGCATCCGGAATCGAAAAAAAGCGTATCCAGGGCAGAGGCAAGGGACTGGCAGTCTTCGATGTCGGCGAGGAAACCGTTTTCCCCCGAACGGATGCCATCGGCGGGCATCCCCACCCGGGTCGAGACCACGGGAACGCCCGAAGCCCAACATTCGGGCAACGCCTTGGGTCCCCCCTCGGCGCGGGAACCGATCAGATAGGCATCCAGGGCATGGTAGCAGGAGACGATTTCATGATAATCGTCGAGAAAACGATGCCGCCAGGAAATCCCCAATCGATCAAGCCCCTGCTTGACATACCCCCGCGCCGGTCCGGTCAGCAGAACCAGCAACCGTTCCCTGGGAATCCGCAATCGCGACAAGGTTTCCAGGAAGACATCGGGACCCTTGACCGGTTTGGGATGCAAACCATCGCCCCAACCCGATCCATCCTTCTGGAAGGAACCGATGCAAAAGGCCTCCTCGGGGATCCCCAGGTCGGCGCGGCAACGCTGTCTTTCCACCGCGGATGGGGGGCGAAAACGGGTCAGATCGACCCCGAGGGGAATGGTGACCAGTTTGTGCTCCGGAACACCACTGTCAGCAAGAACCTGCCGCGAAATGGAACAGCTCACCACCACCGCCACCATAGGATCGAGCGCCGCCGGCAACTGTCGAAACATGGCGCGCATGTTTTCATCGGGATCGTCCGGGTGTCCATGGAACCACGTCAGAAACAGCCTGTTGGACGGGTGCAAACGTTGCCTGGGACCGAAAAACCAGGGGTAGCGGTTGCCGAACAGGATGTCCTGATGGCGCAAATGCCAGGGCGTCGTGATGATGGGCACCTCATCGCCCAAAAGCTGGCTCATGCCGGTGGCGATGTAGTGGGCATCCCACTTGAACGACCAGTTGGCCGCATCGGTGACGAAATGAACCTGACGCCGCCGCCGTCCCCGCCATTCGTTGGCCAGCATGTGGCGAAAACGCCACCATCGTTCCCTGGAGATCGCTTTACCCATCACTCAAGTCCGCATGTTCCGTTCGCGGCGGGTGTCCAAGGAGTTCGGCACGTCCCCGCGCAGGATTCCGTCAAACAATTCAAGCTGCCCGCGGGTCGTCCGGTCCCAGGAAAACCGTTCGGCATACGCCCGGGTCGCGGACCGCTCGGGCATTGCAGCGCCAAGTCGGCCAAAAGCGGCCAGGAAGCCTGCCACCGAACGCTCCTCCATCAAGACCCCCGCCTCGGGCGCCGCCACCACCTCCGGCGTCCCCCAGACATTGGAGGCGATGACCGGCAGACCACAGGCCATCGCCTCCAGAAGCACATTGGCCCACCCTTCACGGGTACTGGCCAGCACCAGAATATCGGCGGCGGAATAGTGCATCGGCAACCGGGCTTGCGGTACCGGTCCGGCAAAACAAACCCGGTCGGCAACCCCCAGGTCCCGAGCCAGTCGTTTCAGGACGAGTTCGTTGTCATCCTCGAAGGTGCCGCCCCCCCCCGCCACCACCAGACGAACCCCAGGCAAAGAAGGCAGGGCACGAATGGGAATGTCATGCCCCTTGCGCCGTACCAGGTGCCCCACCGACAACAGAGTCGTTCCCTCGATGCCCAGCTCCCGCCGCGCCGCGTCGCGATCAAGGGGACGGAAAAGCTCCAGATCGACCCCATTGGGCAACACCCGAATATGCTCCTCGGGGATCCCCAGGGGAATCAGCGCCTGTTTGAGGGCGTTGCACACCGTGATCACTGCCTTGGCCTTGCGGCAAGCCCAGGCAATCATGCGCCGGGGAATACGATGGTTCGGAATCAGGGTGATGTCGGTACCTCGACCTGTCAGGACCACCGGTCGGTCAAACCATTGTCCCAGCAGTGCCGCGGCAACCCCGTCGGGGTAGAGAAAATGGGCATCGATCAGATCGATCGCGAATCCCTGACGAAGAATGTCGCCAACCGGACCGATCATGGCGGCGGCCATGGTCCAGGGGGTCAGGTTCATGCCAATTTTCGGAATCAGGGGAAAACGGGGGTGATCGATACGCAATCCATGGCGAAGATCGGTCCGTGGAACCCGCGCCAGCCCGGCATAGTTGCCAAACCGGGGATGGGTCGAGGGAAACCAGGCCACCGGAGCCAGAACCCGCACGCGCGCCTCACCGCTCGCCGCCACACGGCGGACGCGATGTTCCACGAAAAGACCATGGTTGGGCTGGCTGTCGTTGGGATAGAGGGTGGTGAAGGTGAGAATGTTCATGCCGTCAGGATACGGTCGCATCCGGATGCTGTAAAGTGGCGCACAACCGCAAACGATGATACGAAGCCATCGCCACGACCGTCAAAGGGTATGTGTCCATGATCCCCACATCGCTCCTGGGTTTCGCCGCCGCTTTTCTGACCACCTTCGCCCTGGTTCCCCAGGCGCTGCGTATCCTCAGGACCCGGGACACCCGGGCCATTTCCCTGGGAATGTACGTCATGTCGAGCCTGGGGGCCTTCCTGTGGGTCCTTTACGGCTGGATCCTGAACGCCTGGCCGATCGTCATCGCCAATTCGATCGCCTTTCTTCTTCTGCTCTTCATCCTGATGATGAAAATTCGTCTGGAATCGCGGCTGCGGGAAAAATCTTTATCGATACCGGTTCCACCCTTCTTGAAAAAGCGGTAAACGTGATTACCTGGAAACGGGTGACCGCCAGATCAATCGATCGATTGTCACTAATAATAATTCAGGAGAAAACGATGGAACGAGCGGGCCATCTGGGAACGGACCTGTCCACGGAGATCGGCAAGGTCCTGGTAGGACAGGAAGCGTTGGTGACACGACTGTTGATCGGTCTTTTGACCGGGGGACATATCCTGTTGGAAGGGATGCCGGGACTGGCCAAGACGATGACGGTTCGCGCCCTGGCCCAGGCGATCGACACCGGCTTTTCCCGCATCCAGTTCACCCCCGACATGCTCCCCGCCGATGTGGTGGGAACCGAGGTGTTCAATCCCAGGGAAGGGACCTACAGCGTCAAGAAGGGGCCGGTTTTCTCCAATCTGGTCCTGGCCGACGAAATCAACCGCGCCCCCGCCAAAGTGCAGTCGGCACTGCTGGAAGTGATGCAGGAACGCCAGGTGACCCTGGGTGGGACGACCTATCCCCTGGAGGAACCCTTTCTGGTCCTGGCGACCCAGAACCCCATCGAACAGGAGGGAACCTATCCCTTGCCAGAGGCGCAGCTTGACCGGTTCATGATGAAGGTCCGCGTTGGTTATCCGAGTCGCGACGAGGAGCGCAAAATCCTCGATCGGATGGCGGGTCATCAACCGCTGCCCCGGATTCGTCCCGTCACCCGCCCCGAGGAGATTGCCCGGGCGCGTCAGGGGGTCGAGGAGGTCTTCGTCGATGAAAAGGTTCGCGACTATATCGTCGATGTCGTGCGCGCCAGCCGCAATCCCAAGGAGGCGGGCATCGAGGGATTGGAGGGGATGATCGAATTCGGGGCCAGTCCGCGGGCGGGGATTGCCCTGATGCGGGCGGCCAAGGCCCAGGCGTTCCTTCAGGGACGCAACTATGCCACCCCTCATGATGTGAAAAGCCTGGTTCCCGATGTCTTGCGGCATCGGGTGCAGCCCAGTTATGAAGCCGAGGCCGAGGGGAAGGATGCCGATGGGTTGATCCAAAGAATCCTGGATTCAGTTCTGGTCCCATAGGGTGTGTTGACATAGAATAAAATTATTAAAAGGAAAAAGGGCGCGTAGAAAAAAATAATCAAAATAATAAAAAATAAAAACCTTGGAGGCTCTGCCTCCAAACCTCCGCCGGGGGGGATGATCCCCCCCGGACCCCCACAATAGGGAAAACCGCGCATGTTGACCAGTGAAATCATCCGCCGCGTCAAGGAAATCCAAATCCGCACCGGTCGTCCGGTGACCGATATTCTCGCGGGTGAATACATGTCGGTCTTCAAGGGAGGCGGCGTCGAATTCGATGAGGTCCGCCCCTATGTCCCCGGCGACGACATCCGGACCATCGATTGGAACGTCACCGCCCGCGCCGGACAACCCTTCGTCAAACGATTTCAGGAAGAACGGCAACGCTCCCTGCTGATGGTGGCGGACGTTTCCGCCTCGCAAAACTTCGGCTCCCACAACCGAAGCAAACGCGAAATCACCGCCGAATTGTGCGCACTCCTCGCCTTTTCCGCCATTCACAACGACGACAAGGTCGGTCTGCTCCTGTTTCACGACGGCATCGAACACTACATCCCCCCCCGACGCGGACAAACCCATGCCCTGCGCGTGGTACGCGAAGTCCTGGCCCATGGCCGCGACGACACCAGGGAAAACCCAGGACAACCCACCCGGCCAACACCCTGGCGTGATTTCATACGCCACCCCTCCCTCCTGCGCCAGGAATGGCGCCGCTGGCGCACCGGCACAAACGCATCCCCACCGCCAAACACCGACATCGCCCAGGCGATGGATTTCATGATGACGGTCAACAAACGCCGGGGCATCTGTTTTCTGATCAGTGACTTTTTCGCCCCCGAATTCGATCGGGCAGTGGCCGCGGCCAACCGGAAACACGACGTGATCGCCGTCCTCGTCAGCGATCCCCGGGAAGAGATCCTCCCCGACGTCGGACTGTTGACCTTGCAGGATGCGGAAACGGGGGAAATCCAGGTCGTGGATACCGGATCGCAGGCCTTTCGCGACGGCGTGGCGCGACAGGCCAGAGAACGAATCAGCGCCCTCGAAAAACGGTTCGGTTCCCTGGGAATCGATTGCATCCACGTCGATACCACGCACAATGTCGTCGATCCCCTGATCCATTTTTTCCGGATGCGCGAGCGGAGAATTCGCCGATGAACAACAGGTGGCGTCACCGGACGACCTTGGACTTGTTTCTTCCGATGCTGATGCTGCTCTGGGGCGGCCTGTCATCCGCCCATGGCGGAGAAACGACAGCCACGACAAAAAATGGACCGGTCTCGGCCCGGTTGATCCTGTCCCCGGAAAAATCGCGGCTGGGCGATCCGCTCACCCTGACCCTGGAGGTCACGGCGGAACCGGGAATCGAACTCCTGATGCCCGAATTCGGTCAATCCCTGGGACGGTTCATCATCGTCGCCTTCGCCCCTGGAGAAAAAATCGATCCGGATGGAAAAACCGTCTCCTGGCAACGCCATACCCTGCACCCATCGATGTCGGGCCGGCAGTTCATCCCGCCGCTGCTCATCGAATTCATCGACCGCCGTCCCGGTCATCCCCCCGCCCCGCCCGGAGAGGACGCCCATGAATTGATCACCGAACGTCTGGAATTCACGGTCGATCCGGTCGCGCCCCAGGATGCGGCGCTGGAACTGAAACCACCACCGCAACCATTGGCGCCAATCAAGACCTTGAACCCCGTCCCGTCGGGATGGCTCCTTCCCGGACTCTTGACGCTGGCTCTGTCTCTGGCGACACTCTGGATCGTCGCCCGACGACGACGGCGCACGACCACCATCCGCACCCCCTATGAAATCGCCCTGTTCCGCCTGCGACGGCTCAAGGGAGAACCACCACCGACCGCGGACGAAATGGATCCTTTCTTTGTGCGACTGTCGGCCATCATCCGCCATTATCTCGAAGATCGTTTTCGCATCCGCGCCCCGGAAAAGACGACCGAGGAATTCTTCGAGGCCGCAGGGCAATCACCCGAGCTTACGGCGGAACATCGGGGATTCCTGTTTCGATTTCTGGAGTTCTCCGACCAGGTCAAATTTGCCCGGCACCGGCCAACCCCGGATCATGTGTCCCAGGCGCTGCAAGCGGCGGAAGATTTTCTCCATCAGACGGGCCGAACGGAGGCGCCCCATGTTTGAGGGGATGTTTTCAGGTCTGGAATGGCGCGAACCCCTGGCCCTGCTGGTCATGGCGCTGGCCCCCTGGGTCTTCATGCGCTCGCGACGACCCACGGGCACGGTCGTCACTTCACACCTTGGACTGGTGAAGGGGGCGCGGCACGGGGCCTTGGTCGGGTGGATCGGGTTTCCGGGATTGTTGTCGGCCCTGGCACTGGTCTGCCTCGCCATCGCCCTGGCGGGACCGCGCACCGGCGATGAAACCTCCCGGATCCGTCGCGAGGGAATCGCCATCATGCTGGTCATCGACCGTTCCGGCTCCATGGACGCCCGCGATTTCGTCGCCCAGGATTACAGCGTCAGTCGCCTCGACGCCGTAAAAAAGGTCATCGCAACCTTCGTCAAGGGGGGCGAATCGGGTCCGGGACGGGGCAACGACCTGATCGGCATCGTCACCTTCGGCACCTATGCCGACAGCATTTCCCCCCTGACCCTGGACCATGACAATCTGTTGTCCATTCTCGATCAGGTCACGGTCGCCAATGAAAAATCGGAGGCGGCCACCGCCATCGGCGAAGGGGTTGGCCTGGCGGTCGAACGTCTGCGGCTTCTGGAACGCGATCCCTCCCAGGGACCGATCCGCTCCAAGGTCATCATTCTTCTCAGCGACGGGGTCAACAACGCAGGCGACCTCGATCCGCTGCACGCCGCCGACCTGGCCGCAAGCCTCGACATCCAGATTCATGCCATCGCCGCCGGGACCACCGGCAACGTCCCCATCCCCATGACCACCGCCGACGGTCAGCAACGGCTTGTCCGGCAATACATGGAAGTCGATGAAAAAACACTTGAGGCGATGGCGCAACGGACCCGGGGACGATTCTTTCACGCCGGCGACGCCCAGGAACTCGCCGAGACCTACCAGGCCATCGACCAATTGGAAAAAAGCGACATCGGCGAAATTCGTTATCTTCAGTATCGCGAACATTATCCCTACTTTGTCGCCGCCGCCATGGCGCTGATGGCGGTCGCGCTGCTGTTGAACGCCACCTTGTTGCGGAGGCTGCCATGAGCGAACCATCGTTCGCCCATCCGGAGGCGATCCATCTGCTCTGGGCCATCCTGGGGTTGATGACGGCCCTGTTCATTCTCGACCGCCGTGCCCGGCGACGGCTGTCCCTGGTGATCGCCCCGCCCCTTCAGACAGGACTTGTCTCGGGACCGGGCAGGGTTCGCCGAGGATTGGGATTGTTTTTCACCACCCTGACCCTGGTTTTTCTGACCATCGCCCTGATGCGACCCCAATGGGGAACCCACCAGGTCATCACGCCGCGCAGCGGCGCCAACCTCATGGTCTGCCTCGATGTTTCCAAATCGATGCTCGCGGAAGATGTCGCCCCCAACCGCCTGGAACGGGCCAAGGCGGAATTGCGTGATCTTCTGTCCCACCTGCACGGCCACCAGGTGGGACTGATCCTGTTCGCGGGACGGGCGACGGTGGTCTCCCCCCTGACGCCCGATTTCGGCTTTTTCCGCCTGGCCCTCGATCAGGCCGCCCCCAACAGCGTCTCCCGTGGCGGAACCCGTCTGGAGGAGCCGATCCGCAAGGCGATCGCCGGATTGAACGCGGATGCAGGAGTCTCCCGCTCGATTCTCCTCATCACCGACGGCGAGGACCAGGATTCCTTCCCCCTGGAGGCGGCCCACGCGGCGGCGGAACGTGGCATCCGCATCCTTGCCATCGGCTTCGGTGACGAAGCGGGAAGCGCCATCCCGATCACCGATCACAAAACCCGGACAAGCTCGCTCCTGCGCGATGCCAACGGCCAGGTGGTCAAAAGCAGGCTCGATGGCGACCTGTTGCGCCAGATCGCCCGGATCACCGATGGCGCCTACATCCCCGCGGGGACCGGCGTCCTCGATCTCAAGGCCATCCATGACCGGCACATCGCTCCCCTGACCCGGGGCGCGATCGATGGCACCCGGCGCACCGTCGGCAACGAGGTCTACCCGTGGGCCGTCCTGTCGGCCCTGGTTTCATTATTGGCCGCGGTGGCCACGACCTCGGGCCGGGGCGGACCCGATTCTCCGCCATGGATGAAACCGGCCCGAAACATCGGTCTTCTCCTCCTGGGCGTGTTTCTTTCCCTGCCGTCTGCGAACGCCGCCCCGGCAACGAAGTCCCAGGAAGGAAAAAACGCTCGGGAACAACAGACGACGGCGACCGGGAGCAACATCACACCCCAGGCCGCCAACGAAACAAAACGGACGGCACGGGAAGAGTACAATCTGGGATTGGTCCTCCTCGGGCAGAAGAATTACGACAGCGCCATGGAACACTTGACGAAGGGACGGGATCAGGCGGAAACCGATGGTACACTGCGACTCCGGGCAACCCATGCCCTGGGATGGGCCGAGGCGGAACGGGCAGCGACACAGGTCGCGGCGTCCCCCGAGGAGGCGTTGCGGGGAATTCATCGCGCCGCATCCTGGTTTCGCGAAGCCCTGGAACTCGATCCAACCCATGAGGAGAGCCGTTACAATCTGGAGATCGTGTCGCGGCGGGCACTGGCGTTGGCCGACGCGATGGCGACGACGGGCAAGAACGACATCGCGGCCCGTCTGGAGGCCCTGATCGTGGGCCAAAGGGCGCTTCTCGACCAGATGACACCGTTGATCGGCGAAGGTTCGCAAGAGGAAGAAACCTCCCCCGCCATGACCAGGGACCCGAAACTGAAACAATCCTTGCGCGACCTGGCGGCGGGCCAGCTTGAACTTCTGTCCCAGGGGGAAGATCTGGGATCGATGGCCACCCTGGAACAGGAAAACCTGAGCCGCAAGGGGGAAGGCACCCCCGATGACCGCCTGCGCCGACTGCGTCTGGAACGGATGTTGGCCGATCTGCACGAGGCCCGGGAACGAATGACACAGGGACGCGGCGCCCTGCGCCGCGGCGAGGGGATCCGCGCCTTTCGCAGGGCAACGGTGGCCCTTGCGCGGTTGAAGCAGGCCCGGGAGCGGTTGGCGGAATTGCCGTCCCGATTGGCCACCCTGTCCATGGACGCGGCGGAACTGGCGGGGCATACCCGGAGCGTTGCCCATCCCGAAGGGGAAAAGGATTCCCGCCCCCCCGGGTACACCACAACCTGGTTGCGGGAGGTCCAGGAAGTCCTGTCCGATCGGACCCGGGCGTTGCGGGAAGAGATCGCGACAGGATTGAATCGGGAGGAAACCGCATCGACGCCGACCCCACCCGTGACCAGGGAACCATCCTCCGCCAAAGCCGATGAGACATCGCATCATGATCAGACACACCTTCTCGAAAAGGCCCTCCCCCTGATCGACGGGGTGGCACGACATTTTGCCTCGGCCCAGGCCGCCCTGGGGACGGGAGAGACACGTCAGGCCCTGGAGCATCAGGAAATGGCCCTCCAGGGACTCGAAACGGCGCGGGCACTGTTTTTTTCCCTGGAGGATCTGATCGAGCGTTCCTGGCTGGAAGAGGAACGGATACGCCAACACCTTCGGGAAGATCCCTCCCTGGACAAAAACGCGCTCCCGTCCGCCATGACGTTGCAGGAGGCGAACATTGAACGGATGCGCCGGATCGGGGCCAGGATCGACGAAAGGCTGCGTCAGGCCCGGGCATCGGGCCCCCCCGGAACGGTCGGCACGGAACAACCCGCCGCGGACACCACGACGGCGAATGGCGTTCGGAACGAGGAGGTTCAACGGTTGGAACGGGCGAAAGAACTCGCGGCGCTCGCGAGCGAAAGGATGGATCAGGCGCGGCAGGATCTTCGCCTCATCCAGGATCGATCCGTCACCGCTCCTCTTGCCCCCATGGATCCGGGACCGGCACGGGTGCGGGTCGATGTGGCGGTGGCGATCCTGGACGAACTCAGGCAATTGTTTTTTTCGATCGTCCAACATTTGCAACGGACCGCGCAACGCCAGCAGGATCTGGCGGATGAAACCCGGGGGCTTGAACCGTTGACGGCGGAACCGGAAGAAAAACCCTTGAAAGAGCGCGCCGGACCGCTCGGAGAACGGCAACGGGGCCTGGCCCGGACCACGCACGCGATCCGGGAGTCCCTGGAAAAACAGCGTGATGCGATGTCATCCCCGCCCCAGCCATCCGCCCCGGCGATCCAGGGCGATCCCGGAAGCCCCGCGGAGAATCACCAGACATCTCCTCAAGCGGCACCCGCAAAAGCCGGTGGACCCCCCCCCACCTCCGCCCAGACCCCCGAGACGACCCGGACCGGAGACATTGAAAAACTGGGGAAGGCCATCGTCCAGGTGGACACGGCGGAAAAGGAGATGGAAAAAGCGGCCCTGTCCCTGGACAATCCGCGAAAACAACTGGAATCGGCCAGAGGTTCACAAGAGGCGGCGCTCGTGGCGCTGGCCGAGGCCCTTGCCTTGTTGTCCCCCCCGGACCAAAATGACCCGTCGAAAAACAAGGAAGGGATGGAAAAAGCGGGAGGGACAGCGACACATTCGGAAAACGGCGCGAAAGAGGCGGGTGACAAGGAGAAAAAGGGGGAAGAGGCCTCGGGACAGGAGCCTCGGCGACCGTCCCCCACCATGGAGGGAGAATCACCGCTATTGCAGGGGATCCGGGATCGGGAAGCGCTGCGACAACGGCAGAGGGGCGCTCGTGGAACCATGAAGTATGAACCGGTGGAGAAGGATTGGTGATGGTGATCCGGCGATGGCTGGTGGTGATGGGTTTTATCTGGCTGACCCTGGCCGCCCCAGCCCTGGGCCAGGAGGCGCAAATACGGTTGGAGGAAGGTCCCCATCAGACGGAAGTCCCGATTCGTATCGAAATCGTGGCCACCGGTTTCGCGGAGACGCCGGAACCCGAGGTCCGGGTTGCGGCCCCCCCCTGGGGACAGCTTGAACTGGTGGGGATCAGTCCCGAGGTCCGTTCGCAGGTCCAGATCGTCAATGGCCAGATGAGCCAGTGGAAAAGCGTCCGCTTTATTTTCCACTACCGCTTCATCGGCGACCGGACCGGAACGGTGACCCTGGGTCCCTTTCAGGTGGTGCAGGGGACGCATGAAGCCTTCACCACCCCCGTGACCCTGGAACTGGGGGAAATCCCGGTCGCGGGAAAGGATCAACGGATTGTATTGAGCCTGCCGGAAGAGGGCATTTATGTCGGACAAAGGGTTCCGGTCCGCCTGCAATGGTGGATCGAGGAATCGCTGGCGGAACGGCTGGTTGGACATGAAGCGCGGGTTCCCCTGTTCGAGATGACCGATCGATTGGCCTTCGAGGAGGTCAGGGAGGACAATCAAACCAACGCCCTGGTGATACACTCCCCTTCCGGCGCGAAAAAGTTTGCCGCCGATACCTCGCGGGGGACCTGGGAGGGGCGTTCATGGCTGGTGCTGACGGTCGATCGGATCATGATCGCGCTCAAGGAGGGGGATCTTGACATTCCGGGAACGAGTGTCATCCTGGAGGAGGGAATCCGCTGGCAGCGCACCTTTTTCGGTGAAAAAACCGCCACCCAGGTACGGCGGTTGCGGGTTGCCGACAGCCCAAGGACGCTTCACGTCAAACCGCTCCCCGAAGAGGGACGGCCTCGGGGATTTTCCGGGGCCATCGGCCAGGATTTTTCCCTGGAGGTGACGGCCCAACGTTCGGTGGTTCAGGCGGGAGATCCGATTCATCTGACCCTGACCCTCAAAGGAGAAGGGACGCTGACGATGGCGGGGCTGCCACCGCTCGACCGGGCGGATGGGGGCCTGCCGGTCGGGGATTTTCGCGTTCCGGAGGGCCATGTGGCGGGAATTGTCACCGACGGAGTCAAGAAATTCGAGATGACGGTCCGGGTGCTGCATGAAGGGGTCCGGGAAATTCCACCGCTTGCCTTTTCCTGGTTCGACCCGAAAAGCGGACGCTACGAAACCACCCACTCCCGTCCCATCGCCCTGTCGGTCAGCCCGGCGCGGCGGGTATCGGCGGCGGATGTGGAGCGTGGAGGAAGAACGGAGGGAGAACACCCCGACCGCTTGCCCGAGTCGGCCACCGATGCCGTGCCCGCGACCGTTCCGGAACAGCGGCATGAAACACCGACCGTCACACCCGAAACGCCCCCCGGTTCAACCTCCGTGAAGGAAGACGCCACCGCCGCCAACGGAAAGGGCCTGAACACGGAGACCTCCCCCTGGACCGGGGCCGATTTTGCCATCGAGCGACGGGTGGCGGTCCTCCAGGGAAAGACACCCACCGACCGGATCCTCCAGGGGGTGTGGATCGGAGGATACGGCGGTGGGGTGGTCTGTCTTGGATACGCCTTGTGGCGCTGGCGGCGCAATCGGGAAGATCCGATCAAGGCGCGGCGCCGGGCCATGCTCCGTCCCCTGGCCCTGGAGGTCACGCACGGCAAAACGCCCAAGGCCCTGGCCGACGCCTTGCGCCGCATGGCCATGGTCGCGACCGATTTTTCGCGCCCTGAACTGGATTCACTGCTCGAAGCATTGGACAACCTGGCCTATGCCCCGGGAACGGGAGAAAAAGACATTCCATCGGCACTGAAATCCCGGGCCGTGGCGTTTGCCAAACGGCTCATGGATGCGGCATCATGAACATTTTCAATCGGCGTGCGGATATGGCGGTCAAAAAGATACCGACATCAAAGTCAAAAACAAAATCCTGGGGCAATCCCCGTCATTCCCTGCCACGGTGGGCCCCCCTTTTTTCTTTCAATGGTTGGTTATTGTTGTTTCTTGTCGTCGTCCCCGCATGGGCGGGAACGGAGTCACGGTTGGATGAGGCCATCGGTCTGTATCTCAAGGCCCAGGAAGAACGGGATCCGTCCGCCCGTCGCGATGGTTTTCGTCAATCGGCCCGATTGTTCCGGGAACTGGCCGATGGGATGACCCCTCATGCCGCGCTGCACACCAATCTGGGGAATGCCGCCCTCCAGGGGGGCGATCTGGGTCAGGCGATTCTCGCCTTTCGCCGCGCCCTGGTATTGGATCCGGGACACGAACAGGCGCGAAACAATCTTCACCATGCCCGCGACACCCTCCCCCCGACGATCCCCCGTCCGGCGACGGATGACCTGGACCTCCTCCCGATACCGGGCATGAACATGCGCTCGACCACCGGACGGGCCGCGCTCGAAGGGATTCTTTTTTTCCTTGGCGCGGCCCTCGTCGCCATTGCGGTCCAGCGCAAAAGCGTTCGCACCCGTATCATCGCCCTGATCCCCTTTCTGCTCTGGATGACCCTGCTCCTCCACGAGACCATCCGCACCGCCCGGGAAAAAGACCACGCCGTCATCGTCCAGGAAGAAACCATCGGCCATGCCGCCGACTCGATCAATTCCCCGCCCGCCTTTCCCCAACCCCTGCCCGCCGGTACCGAGGTACGCATCCTCGAACGACGCCGCGACTGGATCCGCATCACCCTGGCCAACGGCGGCAGCGCCTGGATCCGCTCCTCCGACACAGCCCTCATCGACCACCATCGACCCGACCCCGAATGAAGCCAGAAAACATGTCCCCCCCGGCATCACATTCACCAGGAGCCCAGCGGAGGTCACCGTGGATTCACACCCGTCAATGATCCGGAAAATCGTTTTTTTTGCGATTTCGCTTTTTTTTTGCACAAATTTGTTTGCTTCCGGGCTGCAACATGCTATAAACGCCCTGTACATTGATCAAACCAACAGGAGTTTTGCATAATGGCTGACAGGGAAACAGGAACCGTCAAATGGTTCAACGACAGCAAAGGCTTTGGATTCATTGCCCGCGAACATGGTGAAGATGTCTTCGTCCACTTTTCCTCCATCAAGAGCGACGGCTTTCGTTCGCTGAAGGAAGGTCAAAAGGTCGAATTCACCGTTGTTCAAGGCCAAAAAGGTCTCCAGGCCAACGACGTGGAGGTGGTCTAGACATTTTTCCTTACCCCTCCGGGGATCAGAACAACTCGATCCACCCGATCAGTGGCAGGTTTTGGTTGCGAACAGCAGCAATTCGCAAGTCAAACCATCAAGTCCAACGGAACGGATGTCGTGCTGAGAGGATGATTCCCCAGTTCGTCGAGAGAACGAAGGGCGACCTGCTTCAAGGTCCTCCACTCTGGGTGGGACTGGTGGTGTGGATGGAACGTCTGTAAAAAAGAGACCTGCCGGTGATTCGGACCGGGCTGAAGGAGTAGCCCTGTTTTTCATCGGCGGTCTTTTTTTTTGCCCGTTGGCAATCATTCGGGCATTCATTGGTTCATGGTTCATCCTTGATCCACTGACGGAGTTGCCACCACTCAGGCAACCAAGACGCGATGTCTTTATCGGTACCACTAATGCCTCTCAACACCTTTTCTCGAAATGCCCACGCTCCACCCAACTGATTTTTCTTGAGCCAGCAATCCATGGCCCAAAGGAGGTCCTTGCCCGCGAACGCATAAAGAAAATGTCGCCATCTGCTTCCTTGGGGACGACATTCATCAAGGTACCTTTTGAAGGATTCCACCACTTCGTTCTCACAGACCAATTGACCCTGCCGGTGGTCGCCGACCGTCTTTCTGATGCCATCAAGGCAATGCCGTTCATCCAGTTCATTAGGAAAAAGGTGCCGTTCCTTTCCCCGTTCATCACCGAAACTGGAAGCAAGATCATGGAAACGCTTCCGATTGGCACTCAACGCCGTTCGTGCCGCCTGATAATCAGCAATCCGGTCCCTGGCCGCTTCAAGGGCCAGACGATACGGACCCAGATCAACCTCGTTTTTCATGGATTTGCCGACGATGTCCGGGTCGATCAGGTAGTTTTCAATCTCTTTGCGCTCCCAACGCCAACCAAAGTTGATCGTCTCATCCCCTGATTTCCAGACACGAGGTTTTCCAATCGGTCGCTCCCATGTCGAAAGGAAATCGCCGTCCAGGATCCCCACCACGGCCTTATTGCCAAGTACCTCCCGTTTGGCAATAATCTTGTTGCCCATTCCATACTTCCCCCCTTCAGACGAGACCATGCAAATCCCTGCAAGGAGTTTTCCAAGGACCCTGACATCCGGACTGCCCTTTTTCCCTTCGCACAGGAGCTGATTCACAGGCATAATCGTCCTCCCGACAAGCGGCAGGTCTCCTCGGGACTGACCAGGGAAGAGATGGCTTCGGAATGGGTGGTCAACAAGAACTGACAGTTGGGACCGATGGTTGGCAGAGCCGAAAGAAGCGCTTGCGCCATGGGAGGATGCAAATTAAGGTCGATTTCATCAATCAACACGATGGAGTTGCGAATCCGCATCCGAACGAACTCATAGAGCATCGGAAAGACCGACTGCTCACCGGCGGACATCTCTTCGATGTCATAGGTTCGGTTGCCGTCGTTCAGACAGAAGTAATAATCCTCCGCAGTTGGCATCCCACCTCGAAACATGGGCTCCGGCATGGAGAATGAACGACCTGGGAATATCTTTTTATAGCTGTTTTCAAGCTCCGTCAACCAATCGCTTGCACCACCTGTCAACCGATTCATCATCCATCCATTGAGGTGCTTCCTCAACCGGGAGACACCGATTGAAAAGTGCTCGTTGCGGCGTAATGTCTGATCGTCATCGGCAAACTGTCCTCGTTTTTTTTCCGGTTGATCAGGCCGCGGCGAAGCCAAATTCCTGTATTGGTCGAACCAAAAGATACCAGGAAGGCGGGTAAAAAACTCCCTGGCGCCAATAATGCCACGCTTCACCAATTGTGTTGCATAATACCGACCGCGAAACTGGAAAATGTGTTCCTGCTGGCCATCGACAATGGAATAATGGCCGCCTTCCAAGCGAACGGTCACCTTCGTTGCACCACCGGGTTGGACATAACACCCCGCGACAGAATGGCTTCCGTTTCCATACCATAACCGGGCCGCCTCTTGGGTCGCCATGATTTCGTCGTCGCTGAAATGGACCTCCACCTCGACCACGGGCGTCCCCCATTTCTCATAGCGTCCGGGAACCCACCCTTGCCAATCAAAATCGTTCACATCATGGGTTGTGTCGGTAATTCTGGACAGGCACAAGGCAATCGCCTGAAGCACAGTCGTTTTTCCCGTGCCATTATCCCCAAGAATCAGGAACGAATCCGAGATGTCATCCGTCAGTGCGTTCTTGATCTCGATTTCCAGTGTCCCGAATCGTTTAAAATTTTCCAGTTTGACGCGCGAGATTTTCATCATCCGGTCTCCAATAACCACGGCACGGGGCCGCCGGGAAGGACTTTGATCATCGCCCCCTCTTCATGCCTGAAAAAACGCTGCTCCCGTCACATGAATGTACTGAAGAGAGATTGAAAACCAGCTGATACGAGATGACCGTTTGTCGAATTTGCGCTGAACCAGCACACTCTAAATCTGTTCCCCAATCCGCACCACAACCTTCTCCCGCTCGATGATCTTCCTGAACGACGCACTGGTCGTCGCCCAATCCACCACATCCACCTTCCAGGGTAAATCAGACTCCGAAAAATCATCCCGCAAATCGCCCTGCACATCCAAACCGATGGGCTGGTCGGAAATCACGCACAAGTCCAGGTCTGAATATTCCTTCGCGGTCCATTTGACGCGAGAACCAAACGCCCACACCTCATGGTTGGGTACATGTTTTTTTAGAATATCCAGTACGATTTGCAGATGGTCTGGACGGATATCAATCGGGGGTTGTTTTCTCACCTCTTTTCGATTTTTTTTTTTGCAGTTGTTCCAGAAGATAACGGGCCTCATTCAGAAAGGCAGGAATGTACCGAACAACGTCAATGGCCATCATTTCATCACAGGTATGACTGGTCTTGCCTCTGCACTCCCGGTATTTTTTCCAATCGGTCCAATTCCCCAACAACAGCCCATATTCATTGCCCGTGCGAATCAAATCTGGAAAAAGCATATCATCAATCACATCTGCCGAAGGAGATGCCGAGGCCAAAAATCTCCTGAGCATTTTGTGACTTATTTCGTAGGTGAATTCAAAGCGTTGTATCAAGCCGTCTCGAATCTGGATATCGGAGACATCCAGTTGATAACGGCTCAAACCCTCATCGAGCCGCTGAACCGCTCTTTCCAAGGGTGACAGGTCAAGTTCATCCGTCATGGTCATCGGAACTCATACCCCAAGGAACCCAATTTCCGCCGAATCAACTGGTCCAACTCCTGCCCCTTGGCCATCTGCTCGCCCAGCTTTTCGGTCAACTTGCGCATCTTCTCGGCGAAGGCTTCATCGGACCGCCGGGAAGGATTTCGATCATCGCCCGCCCTTGCGTCGCCAATCTGTTCCATCGGTCAACGGGCTTCAGTTTGTTTTATATTTTTTCAGCAGAGCCAGAGATTTTGCCAGTGCCACATCAAGGCTGAGTCCAAGTTGTTCCTGGACCGTCTTGTAGGGGGCGGAAGCCCCGAAACGGTTGATGCCGAGGACATCGCCGCGAACGCCGACCCATTCGCGCCAACCCAGGGTCACCCCCGCCTCGATGGCCAATCGGGCATGGACCCGGGCCGGAAGGATCTCCTCCTGATAGGACGCGGGCTGTTCCTTGAAGAGTTCCCAGGAGGGCATCGACAGGACGCGCACCTGGACGTGGCCAAGTTTTGCCAACGCTTCGCGAGTCTCGACCGCCAGATGAACCTCCGAACCGCTGGCCATGATGATCAGGTCGGGATCCCCGTCGCAATCTTCGAGGATATAGGCCCCCCTGGCAACCATTTCGCGGGAACGTTCGGTCAATACCGGAAGCGCCTGCCGTGTCAGACAAATGGCGACCGGTCGTTTGTTGGCGATGGCCACCCTCCAGGCCCCAGCCGTTTCGAAGGCATCGGCAGGACGCAACGTGGTCAAATGGGGGATGAGCCTGAGACTCATGACATGTTCGATCGGTTGATGGGTCGGTCCGTCCTCGCCAACACCGATGCTGTCATGGCTGAGGACGAAAATGACATGGGTCCCCATGACCGCGGCCAGGCGTATGGCGCCGCGCATGTAGTCGGAAAAGACGAGAAACGTGCCGCAGAAGGGGACAGTGCCCCCATGCCGGGCGATGCCGTTGGTGATGGCCCCCATGGCATGCTCGCGGATGCCAAAATGGATGTACCGGTCTTCCGAATCCCAGATCCAGGTCTGATTGGAATCGGTCAGATCGGCGGAACCGCCGATCATGGCGGGAAGACGGCGGGCAACGGCATTGAGCGCCTTTCCCGAAGCCTGGCGCGTCGTGACCATCTTGCCGCCGAAATCGATCGTATCAAGCCCCTTGTCCCATCCCTCCGGAAGGACACCGGCCATCCAGTCACGCAATCTTTTCGCCTCCTCGGGAAAACGGGTGGCGAAAGCCCCAAGACGGGCTTCCCATTCCCCCATGAGTTCCGCCCCCCGTTTGACCATCCTCCGGCAATGATGCAACGCCTCCGCAGGGACATGAAAAGAGGTTTCCGGCCAATTGTAGAACTGTCGGGTCGCCACCATATCGACCGGCCCCAGAGGCGCGCCATGACTGGCACAGGTCCCGGCCTTCGGAGACCCATGGCCGATCCGGGTCCGAACCATGATCAACGATGGCCGTTCCTCCTCGGCCTGGGCCGCGCGAACCGCACGTTCGATCGCTTCCATGTCCTCGCCATCGTCAACGCGCAATACCTGCCATTGATAGGCCTCGAAACGGCCCTTGACATCCTCGCTGAAGGTCAGGCTGGTCGGTCCGTCGATGGTGATCCCGTTATCGTCATACAGGTAGATCAGCTTTCCCAGGCACAAATGTCCCGCCAGGGAGGCCGCTTCGCATCCCAGACCGACCATCAGGTCGCCATCGGAAACGATGGCATAGGTGAAATGATCGACGATGGGAAGAAATTCCTGACGATTGAAGTTCTGCGCCAGATGCCGTTCGGCAATGGCCATGCCCACACCCATGGCAAAGCCCTGTCCCAGAGGGCCGGTCGTCGTCTCCACGCCAGGAGTCACTCCGAACTCGGGATGGCCCGGCGTGCGACTGCCCCATTGCCGAAACTGTTTGAGTTCGTCAAGCTCAAGACCAAATCCCGTCATGTACAACAGGGCGTAGAGAAGGGCCGAACCGTGCCCCGGAGAAAGAATGAACCGATCACGATCGGGCCAGTTGGGATCCTTGGGGTTGTAGCGCATGATCCGCGACCACAGGACATAGGCCATCGGCGCAGTCCCCAGGGGCATGCCGGGATGGCCCGAGCGGGCCTGTTCCACCTGGTCGGCGGCCAGCATGCGCAGGGTGGTGACACAAAGGCGGTCCAGGTCCGTGTAGGGAAGGATCGAACGGGGTGCTGCGTCGGTGTAAGCGGGCATGTCTTTCATTGGCGGTCCAAAACAGTCGCTATTGTGTGATTTGTTCATGAGGGGTTCCGTCATGGAGGAAAACGGCGCTCGAAAAACCTTACTTCCTGCCGGCACGGCGGCGGCCATGTTGGAATCGATCACGCTCCGTGGAATTGGTTACTGGTTGAAAAAAAGATTTAAAGTAACCTGGATTCCCGCGACAGGTCCAGACTTCAAATGAACATGGGTCCCATATTTTTCATTTTCCCCGGGATCGCACACGCAGGCGTTCCGGCAACGCCCGAAGCCCGAACTGCGTCCGATCGATCCCGAATAATGGAAAAATGTAAGAAAAAAATGGATAAATTTCATACGGATATTTTTACACCGCCCGCATCGACGGCACTTCATTCGGAACGAAAAACTGGTTATAGTCGGCTACCATGTTTCATGCTCCCAACATACCCATCCATCTGGCGGACGATTTCCAGTATTGCCGGGAAATCGTGCGGAAAAACTCGGAACAGCACTCCCTGGGGTCGCTTCTGGTTCCGCGCAAGCTGCGCCCCTTTCTTTATGCCATCTTTGCCTTCGCCAAGACCGCCGATGACTTTACCGGTCTGCCCGGTCGCGACGACTCGGCACGATTGCGGTTGCTGGATGATTGGTCGCGACGGCTGTTGCAGGCGGAAGCGGGGGAACCGGACCATCCCATCTTCCGTTCCCTGGCCCATACCCTCGATGTCACCGCCCTGCCGGCGATCTATCTGCACGAGCTTCTGATCGCCTGCCGGATGAACATCACCAATAAACGGTATGACTGCATCGGCGAACTGGAAGAATACTGTCGCTATTCCGCCAACCCCATCGGTCGGATCATCATGCACCTGGCAGGAGAGGCGACCCAGGAACCACGACAACCGGTCCCGCTCAAAATTCGCCTGGCCGATTCGATCTGCACCGCGATGATGTTGACCCATCTGTGGCAGAACCTGGGCCAGGATCCCTGGAGTGGCCGACCGTTGTATCTGCCCATCGAGGAAATGAACCGCTTCGGGGTCACCGAGGAAATGATCCTGGCGCGACGTTTCACCCCCATGCTTGGCGACCTGATGCTGCATCTGATCGGCGATACCCGCCAGTTGTTTCATCGCGGGCAAATGCTGCTCGAAATGGTCCAGTGGCCCCTTCGACTCGAATTGGCCACCATGATCGAACAGGGACAGGCCATCCTTGACAAGATCGAGGAAAATGGCGGCAACACCCTGCGATCAAAACCGCAACTCTCCCCGTGGAATCGAGTCAATTGTCTGTTTCGCGCCCTCGGTCGTTCCTCTTCGACCCAACCGCCCTGACGAACCGGAACAATGGATGGCTCCGAGAAAAATGTCCTCATCCCTTGAGCCCGGCAAAAAACCGTCCCACCGCTTCCGCCCCCTGGGCGCGATGGATTTCGATGGCAGCACTTCCGACCACGGCCAGTTCGACCTTTCCAATCAGACTTTGCACATCCGCCGTCGCGCGAACACCGAACCCCAAAGCCAGGGGAACACCCGTTGCCCGACGGCACCGACCAAGAAAATCCATCAACCGGGGGTCGAATTCGGTATGCTGTCCAGTCACCCCGCGTCGGGCAACACAGTAAACCAGCCCCGAGGCATGCCGGCCCAGGGTTTCCAGGCGATTCCCGGGCGTCGTCGGAGTAAACAGGTGGATCCAGTCCAGCGTTCCCTTGCCATGGATCCGACACCATTCCATGGCCGGCCCCGCCTCGTCGAAAGGAAGATCGGGAACGATCAGACCACGGACGCCCATCGCGGCCGCTTCCTTGATGAAGGATTCCATCCCCCGGGCCAAGAGAATGTTCAAATAAGTCATGATCAGAATGGGAATGGGATAGCGGCGGACGCTCTCGGCAATCAACTTCAACCCCTCCGCGACACGGAACCCCCCCTTGAGCGACTCCTGATTGGCATGCGCGATCACCGGACCATCGGCGATGGGTTCGGAAAAGGGAATCTGCAATTCGATGACATGCACCCCCGCCGCCACCATTTGATCCATCACCTTCCGGTTTTCCTCCAGGGACGGATATCCCAACACCAGATGGGACATGATCTGGATGGGGTCGGAACGCGAACGAATGCATTCCTCAAGGAAACTTGGAGCGGCGGCGGTCATGTTCATCCCTTCCGAGCAAAAAGAAGTATTTTCGAAAATGTGTCCCATGGAACAATCGATCGATGTGTCAATCGGCGCGGTACTGCCGACTCTTTTCCACGATGAATGCACGCCATCCCGGATCATCGAGGGCGTCGGCGATGGTGAAGATGTCCTTGTCGCCGCGTCCCGAAAGATTGATGATCACGACCGAATCCGGCGGCATGGAGGAAATTTCGGAGAAGGCGCCGGCAACGGCATGGGTCGATTCCAGGGCGCCGATCAATCCTTCGAAACGCATCAGTTTTTTCAGTGCCAGGACGACCTCCTGGTTGTTGGCCGCGGCAAAGCGGACCCGCCCCCGCTCATGAAGATCGGCCAGAATCGGCGATACCCCCACATAGTCCAGTCCGGCGGCCACGGAATGGGTTTCACACATCTGTCCGTCATCGTCCTGGAGGAATCGTGTCCGGTAACCGTGGGCGACCCCCACCCGGCCATCTCCCGAGGCCAGACGCGCCGCATGGCGTCCCGAGTCAAGCCCCTCCCCACCCGCCTCGACCCCCACCAGTTCCACCTGGGGATCCTCCAGGAACCCCTGGAAAATGCCCATGGCATTGGAACCGCCGCCAACACAGGCATAGACCCGGTCCGGAAGACGTCCGGCCTGCTGGAGAATCTGTTTTCTGGCCTCGATGCCGATGATCGACTGAAACCAGGAAACCATTTCGGGAAAGGGATGCGCCCCACAGGCGGTACCCAGGACATAGTGGGTGTCATCCATGCTCCCGACCCAGTCGCGCATGGCCTCGTTGATGGCATCCTTGAGGGTGCGCGAGCCGGAATGGACCGGGACCACATCGGCCCCCAACTGCTGCATCCAGAAAACGTTGGGGCGTTGCCGCTCCACATCCTTGGCCCCCATGTAGATGACACATTCGAATCCCATGCGCGCCGCCATGGTGGCGGTGGCGACGCCATGTTGTCCGGCCCCGGTTTCGGCGATGACCCGCCTCTTGCCCATCCGCCGCACCAGCAACCCCTGCCCCATGACGTTGTTGGCCTTGTGGGCGCCGGTTTGATTCAGATCCTCGCGTTTGATATAGATCTTCCTGCCAAAATGTCGTGACAGATTTTCCGCGAAGGTCAGAGGGGTCGGGCGGCCCGAATAGTTCTCCATCACATCGAGATATTCCCGCCAGAAATGGGGGTCGGCGCGCGCCTCTTCATAGGAGGCGGTGAGACGGCGAAAAGTCTCGTGCAGAATTTCCGGTATATAAGCCCCGCCAAAGGTGCCAAAATAGCCTTTTTTCATCATCGATCCCTGGATAAGGTTTGGTCCTGGACCGCCCCACTATAGCCCCTTGCACGGCCTCGGGGAAAGTGAATGCCTCATGGAACGCAAACAACCGATGCCAAACCTGGCTGCGGGGATACGAAGTCAAAACCCCAAGGAGTTGCCCATGAACAGGATTTGGCACGATTTTGGCGCATATTTAACAGTAATATATTGTATTTTAATCGGGGTAAAATCGACGAGACATTGCTTTCGCGTTTGGTTGGCAGCATGATTGGGCATATGGCCCACGACGAAAAGGGGGGTGCTGCTTCACTAAAAAGGAGCAGGAAATCGGCAAAACAAGCCGGGAAGTCCGACACACCACCAGAGGAACACCCTCCTGCCGTGGAAGATCGACTGGAGCCGTTGCCAATTTCAGGAAGTCCTGCATGAAGCCGCGTCTTTACCTGGAAACGAGCATCATCAGCTACCTGGCTGCGTTACCAAGTCGGGATCTGATCGTTGCCGCCCATCAACAGATCACGCACGAATGGTGGAATGAACGACGTGATCGATACGAACTATACGTGTCGGAATTGGTCATACAAGAAATTGAAATGGGAAATCGCGATGCAGCGCAAAGACGGTTGTCTCTGGTGGTGTCCGTTCCTGTTTTAAGGCTTGATGATGCGACGATCCTGCTTGGTGAGAACTTACACAGGCTTGCGAATCTACCAAAAAAAGCGGAAGCAGACGGATTACATATTGCTTTGGCAGCCTCCCATTGTATGGATTTCTTGCTGACGTGGAATTGTCGCCATATCGCAAATGGCAGAACCAAACGTGCTATCGATAACGCATTGCATGCACAAATGATGGTACCTCCTATAATCGTCACACCCGAGGAACTGCCAGAGGAAGATTGAATATGTGGACCGATCCGATTGTTGAAGAAGTTCGTAAAAACCGAGAAGAGTTTGCCGCTCGATTCAATTTTGATTTGCGCGCCATGGGTAAAGCATTGCAAGAACGGGAAAAAATATCTTGCAGGAAAATGATTTCCCCGGTTTCGGAAGGTCTGAATGGAACCAACGAAATTGTTGAAGAAATTTCTGTTCCGGATATCCGGGGAAATGCCGGGGATACCCATTGTCCAAAGCCGTAGCATGAAAGACCTTCTTTTTCTCTGTCATCGAATTCCCTACCCTCCCAACAAGGGAGACAAGGTGCGTTCCTACCATCTGTTGCGCTTTCTGGAACGCCATTACCGCGTTCATCTCGGGGCGTTCATCGACGATCCGACCGATCGGGACCATGGGTCAACCGTGAAGGAATGGTGTGGCGGAGAAACCTTTTGGGCGACGTTGCGCCCGAGGATGCAAAAAATGCGCGCCCTTCGTGCCCTCGGCGGAAACGATGCCCTGACCTTTCATTACTATGCCCACACGGGGATGGAACGCTGGGTCGATGACATGATGCAGCGCTACCAGATTCCCCGAATCCTGGTCTATTCCGCCGCCCCCAGCCGTTTTGTCCTCAAGAATTGGCCACACCGCCCCAGACGCATCATCGATCTGGTCGATGTCGATTCGGAAAAATGGCGGCAGTATGCGCAAAACAGCCGCGGGCCGATGCAGCTGCTGTATTCCCGCGAGGCGCGAACCCTGCTCGAAGCGGAACAAACCATCGCCCGAACCTTCGATGCCACCCTGTTCGTCAGCCAGGCGGAAGCGGAACTCTTCACCCATCTGACGCCCGAATCCTCCGAACGAATCAACTTCTGGGAAAACGGAGTGGACAGCGATTATTTCGATCCGCTCCTTCCCAGTCCCAATCCCTATGGCCCCGGAGAAACGCTCGTCTTCACCGGCGCCATGGACTATCCCCCCAACGTCCAGGCGGTCCTGTGGTTCGCCGAGCGGGTGTTTGGCATGATCCGCCAGAAGGCGCCGACCACCCGGTTCGCCATCGTCGGTGCCCGTCCCACCCGGGCGGTGCAAAAACTTGGCCGTCGGGCGGGAATCGAAGTCATCGGCGCCGTCCCCGACATCCGTCCCTACCTTGCCCATGCCCGAATCGCCGTTGCCCCTCTGCTCATCGCCCGCGGGGTGCAGAACAAGGTCCTGGAAGCGATGGCCATGGCCAAACCGGTCATCGCCACCCCCCAGGCCATGGAGGGGATCCGTCATCATTCCCCCCTGCACCATTGGGTCACCGACATTCCGGAACTCTTTGCCCATTATGCCCTCAAACTGCTCGACCCCGTCGAAGGAACCCCCAGGGTTGCCGAATACGGCCAGATGGGACGACAGTTCGTGCGCACCTTCTACCACTGGGACACCAATCTGCAAAAAGTGCTCACCATTCTGGAAGGGTAATCCATGCGGATCGTTCATCTGCTCCATCGCCTGGATGTCGGGGGACTGGAAACGGTCGTGGTCAACCTGATCGACCGTCTTCCACGCGACCGGTTCGAACATCACGTCGTCGCCCTGACCCGATGCACCTCCTTCAAGAACAGAATCGACAACCCCCAGGTCCGGTTTTACGAGCTGAACAAGAAAGAGGGCAAGGACTGGATCGTCTGGTTCAATCTTTGGAAACTGTTGCGCCGCATCCAACCTGATCTGGTCCATACCTTCAACATTGGCGCCATCGAAGGGGTCATTCCCGCCTGGTTCGCCGGACGTCCCGTCACCATCCATGCCGAACACGGTCGCGACAGCAGCGATCCCGATGGAGAAAACAAAAAATATATTTTCCTGCGCCGCTTCCTTCATCCGTGGATCGACCGTTTCGTCGCCGTCTCCCGCGACCTCGACACCTGGTTGACCAACCGGGTCGGAATTCCCGCAGCCAAGGTGCGACGTATCGAAAACGGCATCGATACCTCCCTTCATCACCCCGGTCCCCGGACCTCCCTGCCCCTCGATCTTCCCCCACTCCCCGCCGGGAACCGATACGTCATCGGCAGCGTCGGTCGGTTGTGGCCCATCAAGGACCAGGCCACTCTGGTCCGTGCCATGGCCCGGCTCGGCCAACACGACCGTTCCCTGTTCGAGCGCTGTCACCTGGTCCTCATCGGCGACGGTCCCAACCGCGGGGAACTCGAACGGTTGGCCCGGGAAACAGGCATCGCCGACAGGATGTGGATCACCGGCTGGCGCGACGACGTGCCACGCCTTTTGCACTGCCTGGACCTTTTCGTCCTCCCCTCCCTGGCCGAGGGGACCCCTCTGACTCTGCTGGAGGCGATGGCCTGCCAAAAACCGGTCATCGCCACCCGTGTCGGCGGCGTCGCCGATCTTCTTCAGGATGGCCTGAACGGAACCCTCGTCCCCCCCGCCGACCCCGAGGCGCTGTCCCTGGCGATTCGACGACACTTGGACCATCCCGCCTGGTCCCAAACCCTGGCCAATAAGGGCAGGATCCGGGTCCAACGACACCACGCACTCGATGCCATGGTCGAAAGCTATCGAATCTTGTTCCAGAATTCCTTGTTACAAAAGAGACGGTAATTTACAAATCTCCTTTTGATTTTTTTCCGCGCACGGGGTATCCTGCGCATGAATGGTGTATTCGTGCCAGAGTCGTGTCCATGTTCCAACCAGAGAGGACAGATTCCGGCGGCACGACGCCGGCATGCCAAACATCACAAAGAAATCGACACGATTTCGACAAGATTTCGAGGATCCAAATCCATGGCTGAAGGGCGCCACGATTCCAACGAATTGGATGATTCCAACTCCGAAGCGTTCCGGTCCGATGGTCTGTCTTGCGCGCAAACCCCAGACGCCGAAGCCGCCGAAGCCGCCGAAGCCCGATTGGCGCGGCGGCGTCTTCTTCTCAAGGGGCTTGCCGCCGGCGTCCCCGCCATCGTCACCCTGCAAAGCGGCGCCGCCCTGGCCGCGCAAAGCACCAGTTCCAACTGCATCAGCAATGGTGGCGGCGCTTCGTTCAATGAGGCCCGATGCAAAACAGCCACCGCCGCGGGGACCAACAATTGGAAGCACGTCATCGATACCGACACCTCCACATGGGGAGTCGGTGGAGGTCCCTGCCCGACAACAACCCATTACGGAGCAGTTTTCGTTGACAATCTGGGCAATATCGCCACGGGAGGGTCCTTTGGCGGCAATGGTACCGGCGCCGCCAATCCCACGACCCCCGCCAGCGGCTATTACGCCGTCCGTCAATCCTGTTGGACCTCTTTTCACTGATCACGTCGTTTTATCTTCGGGATTCCATGTCCTCCGCCCCTTTCCCCCTGAAAAACGCGGCCATTCCAGTGCCACGGCGGTGGGTCGGCGGGGATGCCTCCACCTGGATTCACGCCCGTTTCGGCGCGGATCATCTGCTGTTCGATCGCCGGTCGGGAGCGACGCACCGGGTCAATGACCTTGTGATCGACATCCTTCACGCCCTGGCCCGGGAACCCGGCGACGCCCTCGAACTGGCCCGACGGTTACAGTTGGATCCGGAAGAAAAAACGGTGCTCGGAGATCTGGAGCGAATCATCGAGGATCTGGATCGACTGGGACTGCTCGCGCCGGTGGAACGGTGAAGATTCAGCATCTGTCATCCGAGGCACTTGAACATCATCTCGGATCAACGGGCTTGCGCTGGATGATTGGACCGTTTCTGATTCATCTTCGCAGTCGCGTCCCCCGGTTTTCCGAGTTTCTTTTGCAGTTTTATGGCGACAATCAGGCAACCTTCCCCCCCTGGGATGAGATTGCCGATTTTCACCTGACCCTGCAACCTTCCCGGGGATGGCGCCGCTTCATTCGTCCCAAGGTCCATTTCCGGTTGGATGGCAACTCGTTTTTTGCCCCCTTTCCCCGCGACCATGCCCCCCCCTTGTTCGAATGGGGCCTCAACATGGCCATCGCCGCCCGCGTCAATCATCTTCTGCTGCTGCATGCCGCGGTTGTGGAACGGGACGGCCTGGCCCTGGTGTTGCCGGGGACGCCCGGATCGGGAAAGAGCACCCTGTGCGCCGCTCTGACGCTGCGCGGTTTCCGCCTTCTGTCGGATGAGTTCGGCCTGTATTGTCCCAAACGCCGTGCATTCCTGCCCCATCCACGTCCCATCGGCCTGAAGAACGAATCGATCGAGGTCATCCGCGACTTCGCCCCCGAGGCGATCCTCGGCCAGGAATATCCCAATACCCGAAAAGGGACGGTCTGTTATCTGCAACCACCCCGCCAAAGCATCGTTCAAGCCGATCACCCGGCCCCCCCTTCCCGGATCATCTTTCCCATCTTCAATGAACACAGCCCGACCACTCTGGAGCGGGTCGATCCCGCCGAAGGATTCTTGCGTCTGGCCGCCAATGCCTTCAACTATGAAACCATGGGCGCCACCGGCTTCGAAGGGATCACCGATCTTGTCCGCCGCTCCAGGATGATGCAACTGCGTTTCGGCAGCCTGGATGAAGCGGTCGCCGCCGTGGAAGCGTGGACACACCAGGAATTCTCCGGAAGCGGCCCCGGAGTCGTGTCGGCATGAGACTGCCGTCGTTCACGCACGAATCGGCCATCTCCTCGATGCGTTCCTTCGTCCGGGGATGGAACACGGTGTCCCTTCTGGTCTTGGGCATGTTTCTCCGGGTCTTTCCCCACAACGGTCGGGCGTGGGGACAACGAGGGCGCCTGCTGGTGGCCAACGGACGTTTCGGAGAAGCCCTCCCGTGCCTGCATCAAGCCCTGAAACAGGGACACCAAACCGCACGGATCCATGCCGACCTTGCCCGAAGCTATCGTCATTCGCGACGATGGACCGCCGCGGAACGATCCTTGCGGCACGCCCTGGAACTGGAACCGCGACACGCGGAATTGTGGCTGGAACTGGGATCGCTTTACATGGGGCGCCAGCGCCATGGCGCGGCAGTCCATGCCTTCGAACAGGCAATTCACTGCCAACCCGACCATCCGACCCCCCTCTTTCACCTGGCCAGGCTCCACCTTTCCGTGGAACATGTCGATGCCCAGGCCTGCGAAAAACTTTGCCGCAAGGCCCTGACCCTCGACCCCGATCATGAGGGCTGCCTGTCCCTTCTGGCCAAATCACTCGACATTCTGGGAAGACTGGACGAATCCACCGCGATTCATACCCATATCCTGAAGAAAAACCCGAACGATCCCACATCCCTGGAAACCCTGTCCGCCCTGGGACGACTCCCCGGGGAAACCTTCGGTACGGCGCCCTCCCCGAACACCCTGGTCGAACCATCGCCCTCTGGCCCCCACGTCCATCCCCAGGAACGCGCCATCACCTATTTTTCCCGGGCCAAGGTGTTCATGAAGCAGGGCCATCACACGGAAGCCTTCTCCCAGTTTCGTGCCGGAAACGCCCTGGTCCGCCAGGGCATCGTTTACGACATTCATCAGGATGCGCTGTTTTTTCAACGCATCCAGGCAGTGTTCGATCACGATTTTTTCGCCGTGCGTCGCGGCTGGGGTCATTCATCGGCGAAGCCGGTCTTCATCGTCGGGATGCCCCGTTCCGGAACGACCCTGGTCGAACAGATTCTTGCGGCCCACCCCTCCTGTCATGGTGGCGGCGAACGGACCGACCTCATGGAATGCGCCCAATCGCTTGGGGTGCTTTCACGTCATCATCAACCGTTTCCCGAGGCGGTCCGGGAACTGACCCCGGAAGAGGCGGACCTCCTCGGAGCAAGTTTTGTCATGGGGTTGACCCTGGCCGGCGGCGACGCCTTGCGCGTCACCGAAAAACTGCCGCACAATTTTCTTTATCTGGGACTGATTCGCCTGCTTCTCCCCCAGGCGCGGATCATTCATTGCCGCCGCCATCCGATGGATACCTGCCTGAGTTGTTACCAGCAGATGTTCGCAAGCCTCCACCCCTACGCCTATGATCTGACGGAACTGGGTCGTTATTACCGCATGCATCACCATTTGATGGTACATTGGCATCGAACCATTCCGGAAAACCTTCTGGAAATCCACTATGAGGACATCGTCGCCCATCCGAAGGAATCGATCAGTCGGATTCTCGAACATTGTGGACTCCCCTGGGAGGATCGATGCCTTGAGTTTCACAAGGTTTCCCGTCCGGTCGATACCGCCAGCCTCATCGAGGTGCGGCAACCGCTCTATCGAACCTCGGTGGCGCGCTGGCGTCGGTTCGAAGACGAACTGCACCCCCTGCGCACAGCCCTTGGAGACCTTCTCGACGAGGCGGGCAATCTCTCGAAACGACCAGAACCGTAGAAAAGGCAGTCAGCGTTTCTTGTTGGTGTCAAGAAATTTCAAATGCGATTGCCCTGCGTCCAGGAACGTTCCACTGTCAGGATGATTTCCGATGTGGTATGCTTCTGCGGAATAGGAGAAAGAGATATGACAACGATTACGTTCGACACCCTGGAATTTGCCGAAGAATTGAAAGCCGCCGGTTTTACCGAAGAACAGGCGAAGGCGCAGGCTCGCGCACTTTCGAAAGCCCTGGAATCCAAGGGGCTGGCGACGAAGGCCGATCTGAAAGAACTCGATCTTACTTTTAAAGGAGAACTCGAAAAAATTAATGGTGAACTCAAACTCATCAAGTGGATGCTGGCGCTTGTTGTTGTCGTGACCGTCATTCCCGCTTTGAAGTCGCTATTCATTCCCTGAAGCCTGATGATCACCCAGGGAAGAGGATCCGTCCAATGGGTCGAAGTCTCGTCGTCGAATGGCGTGTTTGTTATTGGGGTGGTTCATGCACGAAAGTACGTCATGGAGGTTACCAAAAGGCATGGAACAAGGATTTGGCGGATGGGGAGGGATTTGAACCCCCGGTGCCTTGCGACACGGCGGTTTTCAAGACCGCTGCTTTAAACCACTCAGCCACTCTTCAGCGCATTTAATATGATGAAAGGCAACCGTTCATCCCCCCCTTGACAAGCGTCATCCTAAGCGAAAGCGGGGATCCAGGGAGACCCCGCAAATCCTGGATTCCCTCTGTAGCAGGGAATGACGGGGTCTGAACGGTTACGCCGGTATTGGCAGGCGATCCGAGAAATCAAGCCATAATTCAACTTCAATCGTGCCGCCCCGACGCATCCAGGTAAGGTCATTAAAATCTGCACTATGGCGAGACTCAACGGCTATAGCGGGGCTTTTCGCAAGGCAATCACGCACAAAGTCGATGGCATCCAGAAATGTTGTTTTTCCAACGCCATTTGGCCCGACCAGAACATGAAATCTTGATAGCGGGATATTTGTAACGGCACGAATACCTTTAAAATTTTTTATGGTAACACCAACGATCATGGTTGACCTTGTGCTGGTTCAGCGCAAATCCGATTGCGGCTCGACGATGACAATTTCATCACGGGTATTTTTGATTTGTGGATCGACACGGTTGAATGTGTCGTTGCGGGCTTCCTGATTGCTTTCGCTCTCTGGAAGGATTGCAAAATTGGCCTTGCTGCGTAAAAACCGTTTCAAGGCCCAGTCGAAAGTGATGAGGCGACGTTTGCTCATGGTCATGCTCCGTCAGCCCCTGCAATACCATGCATACGATGGCGGTGGGTCAGGGATTCGAACCCTGGAAGGACTTTCATCCTTGCTAGTTTTCAAGACTAGTGCAATCAACCGCTCTGCCAACCCACCATACCCTGCAACGCGCTGACACCGTCGCCAGAGGCACTTGGACAACTCATTATTTTTTCTGAAATTATTCTAATTTGTTTTTCCTGCCTGGACACAGGTTTTCAAGACCGATGTTTCAATGACCAACCGATCCTCCGCCCATGATAGTAAATCACAGCCACTGGCGCAATACAACGGTCCGGGCATTTTCCGGTCACTCGATGGCATCGATCGAAATCTCCCCAACCCCTGCCGGTCAACGCGACCGGAACACGGAACCACTCCCGGGAAAAGGTGTCCAAACCGGTCATCGGCGCCGCGATCCCATCACCATGATGACACCATAAAGAAAAAAAATGATCATTTTTTCTTGCGCCCGGGGCATACGTGGCTTAGAACCAGTAACCTGCGGTGTATCGATACTCAACGGCGGACCGAAACCCCCTCGTCATCCCATTCCGGGATCATCGACGAAGCCCAGGGCCTGAAAGATGGGCTTTTTTCGTTTCAGTCCGAGAAACTCCAAAGATAGAGCGTCTCTTATATAAAGATGGGGAAAGAAAATGGCAAATGGCAATTCTTCGGGGGAACCCCGGTTCCCGGGTCTCAAGGCGGTCATTCACGGCAACGGCGCCGTGGCGCATGTCATGGGACATGTTTGTGGCGGCGTGATCGGCTACCCCATCACCCCCTCCACGGAAATCTCCGAGATCTACGAATCCTACCGGGCCAACGGCGGCATGAACGTTTGGGGCCGGCATCCTTTTTTCTTCGAACCGGAAGGGGAACACTCGGCGCAGAGCGGCGCCCTCGGGGCAGCGATGACAGGTGGTCTCTATGTTTCCAACGCCTCGTCCAGCCAGGGAATCCTCTATGGCCTGGAATCGCATTATGTCACCGCCGGAAAGAAAGTCGGTGGATTCGTTCTCCATATTGCCGCGCGCGTGGTGTCCAAACACTCCCTCAACGTCATGGCGGGGCATGACGATGTCTACGCCATGGTCAATTCGGGCTATACCATCCTGTTCGGCAGCAATCCCCAGGAGGCGGCGGATCTGGCGGCCATCAGCTACAAGGTCAGCGCCCTGTCGCTGATTCCCGTCGCCAACGCGATGGACGGCTTCGCCACCTCCCACATGCAAAGCGAGGCGCTCCTCCCCGAAGCGCAGCTGCTCAAGACCTTCGTCGGCGATCCCGAAGAACGGATCCCCTGTCCGACCCTGGCCCAGGAAATGCTTTTTGGCGCCAAGGGGCGGGTCGTTCAACTGAAGAGTTTCCTCCAGAAGAACCGGACCGATTTTACCGATGCCGCCTTCGGTCAACTCATGGCCCATCTTGACGCCAACGCCCACGAAGTGGAACAGGACAATGAGGGAGGCACCATTGGTCGGACCCTCGAATGGATCCCCGAACCCCTTCAAGCCCGCTGGAGCCGTCAATGGCGCAATGCCCAACCCAAGGGTACGCGCCAACGGGTCCCGGCCCTCATCGATCCCAACAATCCCGGATCCACGGGGCCGGTGCAGAACCAGCCCGACTTTCAGGCCGGCTCCGCCGATCACCGTTCCCACTTCGCCAGCGCCGTGCCCGGATTCATCCGTCAGGCGATGGAAGAGTACTCCCAGCTCACCGGTCGCTCCTACACCCCGGTTGCGACCTACCGCAACGACGATGCCGATTGTGTCATTGTCTCCATGGGATCGGTCACCGACGACGTCGAAGCGGTCGTCGATCACCTGAGAAACCAGGGACATCGGGTCGGCTCCGTCTCCATCAAACAGTTCATGCCCTTCCCCGAGGCGGATATCGTGACGGCACTCCAGGGTAAACGGGCAGTGACCGTCCTGGAACGCTCCGATTCCACCCTCTTGAGCGAACTTGTGGCCAACGCCCTCTTCAAGGCGGTGCAAAACCACAAACAGCCGCGACATGACGGCATCCCCGCAATCCACGAAGCCCCGATCCTGTGTACCGGAATTTTCGGCCTTGGCGGTCATGATCTGCAACCCCGGCATCTGGTCGCGGCTTTTCGCAACATGGAGGAAGGAAAGAACATCCCTCTGTTCTATCTTGGCTCCCGGTTTTTCGAGGAGGCCCAGGATCAGGAATTGATCGATCTGCAACAACGGTTGCGCCAGGCCTATCCCGAAACGACGCGGATGTCCTTCGCCACCGAGACCAATCCCCACCTACTGCCTTCCGGTGCGCTCCGGGTCCGGTTTCATTCGGTCGGCGGATACGGCACCATCGCCACCGGGAAACTTTTGACCGACATTCTGTCCGGGGTCATGGAACTCCATTCCAAATCGGCGCCGAAATACGGCTCCGAAAAAAGCGGCGCCCCGACCAACTTCTATCTGACCCTCAGCCCTGAACCGATCAAGATCACCAATGCCGAGCTCGAAGAGGTCGAAATCGTCCTTTCCCCCGACCACAAGGTCTTCGAGCACACCAATCCATTGCGCGGTCTGACCGATGGCGGCACGTTCATCATGCAGTCCAACGAGACGCCGCTCGATGTCTGGAAAGGACTGCCCGCCTCCGCCCGGCGTGTGATTCGGGAAAAGGGGATCAATTTCCATGTTGTCGATGCCTTCAGCATCGCCAAGGAAAACGCGCCGACCCAGGATCTCCAGGTGCGGATGATGGGCATTGCCTTCATCGGCGCCATGTGCGGCAATGTCTCCCAGGTGGTCGGAAGATCGACCGAAGAGACCCTGCTGACCAAGATCCAGAACCAGATCCAGAAAAAGTTTGGCGGCAAGGGCGACAAGGTGGTCGCCAGCAACATGGCGGTCATCAAACGGGGCATCCTCTCGACCCGCAAGGTTGAATACAACGAGCCTGCCTTCGTCGAGGCGGAGGGACAACAGGCCCAGAGCAGCCGCGGGCCTGGAGTGGCCATATCCGCCGCCATGGTGCAACGTGGTCCCGCCTCGGGTTGCGCCGGCATGTTCGACCAGAATTATTTTACCAAGACAGCCGCCGATCCGATCAAGGCGGGGACCATCGGCGAAAGCCCGGTCTTCCCCGGTCAGGGATTGCACATCCCCATTGCCACCGCCGCATGGAAGGACAAGGGGCTGTTCCGGCTGGATGTTCCCGAATACATACCGCACCTGTGTACCGGTTGCATGGAATGCGCCATTGCCTGTCCCGACGCCGCCATTCCCAACACTGTGCATGAAATCCACGACCTCATCAACGCCGGCATCGCCGAGTTGCCCATTCCTCCCCAGCAAAAGCACGCCCTGAGCGATCTGGTGATTCCTCTTGCCAATGTGGTCCGGGAGATCTATCGCAAACTGCCCGCCAAGGATCCGAAGCCGTTCAGTGAAGCGGTCGCCGACGCCGGTTTCCAGATGGACATCGGGATGGACTTTGGTTCCAGCACCACCACCCGGGAAAATTTTTCAAAACTGGTCACGGTCCTGTCACGGTTTCAGGTGGCCAAGACCCGCCCCTTCTTCGATGCCATGGAAAAGGGGGTTCCGGGAAGCGGTGGACTCTATTCGGTGGCGGTGGATCCCTGGAAATGCACCGGATGCCTCGAATGCGTCGATGTCTGCGGCCCCAAGGCGCTCGTCGAACGGGTCCAGACCCCGGACCTGGCGCGGAGGCTCGAAGAATCCTTCACCTTTTTGTCACGCCTTCCCAATACCCCGAACCGGTTTTTCAACAACGCACTGGGGGCCGGAGGCGATACCAAACGACTGATGCTCGACCACAAGAACTATTATGCCCTGACCGGAGGCCATGGCGCCTGCCGCGGATGCGGCGAAGTGACTGCGGTCCGGCTGTTCACCGGCATGAACCGGGCACTGCACAGCGAACGTCATCGGCGCCGTCTGTCGCATCTGGAACAGCTCCTGGCCCAGGTCAAGGAGAAGCTGTCGCAACTCGACGGCGATGAAAACCGTCGCCGGCGATTGCACGCCGTCGTTCCCGTCATCGAACGCAGCCTGTTCAACCTGGAAAGCGGCCCGACCGGCAATGGTCCCGCCAATGCCGTTTTCGCCAACGCCACCGGGTGTACCAGTGTCTATGGTTCGACCTTTCCTTTCAATCCCTACACCGACCCGTGGGTCAACAGCCTGTTTCACGATACCGCGCCCCTCGCCAAGGGGATTTTCGAAGGGTTGTCGCAGAACATGGCCCAGGAATTCAAGGCGGTCCGGGTGGCACGACTTGAAATCGAAGACAGCTACGACCCCGCCGTCCACGATGGCTTTTTCAAATACTTTGGCTGGGAGGATTTCGATCATGAGGAGCGCTCTCTGCTGCCGACGGTTCTGACCCTGGGCGGCGACGGTTCCCAGTTCGACATCGGTTTTGGCGCCTTGTCACGCCTGCTGGCGACCCGGACACCGATCAAATGCGTCATCGTCGATACCGGCGTCTATTCCAACACCGGAGGCCAGGCCTCGACGTCGAGCTACATGGGGCAGGATTCCGATCTGGCGCGTCATGGAAAAAAACATGGCGGAAAGACGGAGAGTCGCAAGGAATTGGGGCTTCTGGCCGCATTTCATCCCCATGTCTTCGTGGTCCAGACCTCGGTCGGCATCCAGAACCATTTTCTGAAAAACGTCCTGGATCTTCTCAATCATCAGGAAACCCCGGCGCTTTTGACGGTCTATACCCCCTGCCAGCCGGAACACGGCATCGGCGACAACGCCTCGACCCGGCGCGCCCGGGAGGCGGTGCAAAGCCGGATGCATCCGGTGTTCGTCCATCATCCTCTGGCGGGAAATTCGCTGTCGGAACGTTTTTCCATCGAGGGCAACCCCGATCCCGAAAGCGACTGGAGCAAAACAACCATCGCCTACGATGATGCCGAAGGACATCCGCAAATCAAGGAAATTCCCTTCACGCCAGCCGATTTTGCCGTCAAGGAAGGGCGTTTCAAGAAACATTTCACCCCGGTGCGCGACGATGACGAACTGCGCGAGATTGCGCCATACATCGCCCTTTCGCCCGAGGCGCGGGAAGGATTGACCCCGTTTGTCTGGTCCACCGACAAGAAGAATCATCTGGTCAAACTGGCGGTATCCCCCGCCATCGTCGCCATGACCGACGACTGCCTGCGTCACTGGCGAACGCTGCAAACCCTTTCGGGAATGCAGTTGGGACAGATGGCCGAAAGCCACCGCCGCGAGATGGAACTGTGGAAGGAACGCTATGCCCAGGCGGTCAAGGAACGCGAACAAAGCATGGATTCGATTGCCCGCGGCATGTCGGAACTGGCTTCCGGGGCCAGGGCCCGGGCAGCGGGAATCGTCGGCGCCGCCCTGGTGGGGGCGGGTGTTCTGCCTGCCGCCGAAGGAAGTGCCGCGGCGGGTGGCAAGGGTTCGGGCAAACCCCTCGTGATGATCGCCGAGGAGGACATTTACAAATGCTCCAACTGCAAAAAGTGCTATCTCGATGTCAGCACCCTTTTTGAAAACGTGACCATCATGCACGAAGGAAAGTCCAAAGAGGTCAGCCGGGTGAAACAAGGGGTTCTGCAAACGTTGGAACTGACACCCGAACTGATCAAGAAAGCCGAACGTGTCGCCAACGATTGCGATGCCGCGATCATTCAGTTCAACCGTCCGGCATGACCGGAAGCGAACGCGGCACAGGAGACAGCATCATGGATCAAATGCACACTTCCATGGAATACAACTACGATCCGTCCGATCTTGAACGGTACTATCGCGCCTCGCAGGAAATCGAGGCGACCAGCCATCATCAGCAATCGGTGGCGGAACAGATGAAAAATCTTGAAAGCAGTCATGCGGTCGAGATTTTCCAGAAGCAGATGGATCTGCTCAAGGAACGGTTGTTCAACAATCCGGCGATGTTTCGTGGCATTTTCATCGAGGAAGGGGTCGAGGCGATCGCCAACGAGTTCAAGAAGGAGGAGATGTCCGGAGAATTCATCCATAAATTCTGGCATCTTCTGTTGCAGGACGACGCCATGAGCGTCGTCCTGATGCGTTTTGTCTGGGATGTCCCCCTGAAGTTCAAGAGAAGGTTCATCCAGGCCCTCGACCGGCACCTTTCCGAGCGCTACCCGATGTTCAAAGGGCTGTCGGTGAACTGGCCGAGTCAGAACAACATTCCGCCCTACATCCGCCCCGCCAACGAGCGCAACAAGGATTTCGATCTGGTGACCCAGGGGTATCTGGGCTACATGGGATTGGGATATTCCTTCCGCGAGGTGGAGTTGTTTGTCTGGCTCGAAGTGTTGCGCGACAAGCAGTGTGACGACCGTCCCTGCGAAATCGGCGTTCAATGCGGCAAGAGCGAACCCAAAGGAGGATGTCCGGTCAAGATTCACATTCCGGAAATGCTTCACTGCCTGGGCGAGGGGCGTTTCGAGGATGCCTACGCCATCATCCGCGATTCCAATCCGCTGCCCAACGTCACCGGTCGCGTCTGCCCCCAGGAACATCAATGCCAGGGGGTGTGTACGCTTTCGGAAAAACCGATGGAAATCGGCCAGTTGGAATGGTATCTGCCGCAAAGCCGCAAGGTTCGCGATCCGGAGGCATTGTTTGCCCTCGCCAGTGATTATGTCAGTCCGTGGATCGAGGGGAAAAAACCGCCGATCGCCGTTGTCGGCTCCGGTCCGGCAGGGATGATCAACGCCTATCTTCTGCTCAAGGAAGGGTTTCCGGTCACGGTATTCGAGGCGTTTCACGAACTGGGCGGGGTGCTGCGTTATGGCATTCCCGAATTCCGCCTTCCCAATGAATTGATCGATGATGTCATCAAGAAGATCAAGCAATTGGGTGGTGAATTCGTCACCAATTTCCTTGTCGGCAAGACAGCGACGCTGACACAACTCAAGGAAGCGGGGTTCTGGAAAATCTTCGTGGGGACGGGGGCCGGATTGCCGAAGTTTCTCAACGTCCCCGGGGAACACCTCAACGGGGTGATGTCGGCCAATGAATTCTTGACCCGGGTCAACCTGATGCAGGCGCATCGGGAAGATTATGAAACCCCTCTGCCGGACATCGAGGGCAAGAAGATCATCGTCATCGGCGGCGGCAACACGGCGATGGACTCGGTGCGCACGGCCAAACGGTTGGGCGGGGATGTCACCATCGTCTACCGCCGGACCCGCGAGGAAATGCCGGTTCGGGTCGAGGAGTTGCATCATGCCCTGGAGGAAGGGGTGGCTCTGAAGGTATTGCGGACCCCCATCGAATTTCGCGGCGACAACCATCATTTTGTCCGCGAGGCGGTCTTGGATGTCATGACCCTGGGTGAACCCGATGCTTCGGGCCGGCGCAGTCCGGTGCATACGGGGCATACCGAGACCATTCAGATCGATCTGGCCATCATGGCGCTTGGCAACAGCTCCAATCCGATCGTCAAGGATGCGGAACCGGGGTTGAAGACGACCAAATGGGGCACCATCGAGGTCGGACCCAATTCCCAGGAAACCTCGATCGAGAATGTTTTCAGCGGCGGTGACGCGGCCCGTGGTGGCTCGACGGCGATCAAGGCGGCGGGTGATGGTCTGAGTGCCGCCCGCGAGATCGGGATGAACCTGCCGGACGATCCCCTGGCGATCCGCAAGATGGTCGCCAAGGCGATCCACTACACCCGGATGGGACAGGCCAGGGCGGTCATCCGTGACAAGATTCAACTGGCCGAAGGGATTGTCGAGTTCGTCGTCGAATCACCCCTGATCGCGCGCGCGGCGAAGGCGGGACAGTTTGTCCGGGTGTTGGCCTGGCAAAAGGGTGAATTGATTCCCCTGACCCTGGCCGACTGGGATGCCCGCCGGGGCACCATCACCCTGGTGGTTCAGGGGTTGGGAACGAGCAGCATGGTGATCAACAGGATGGCCATCGGGGAAAGTTTTCACGGAATCGCCGGTCCCCTGGGATTGCCAAGCCATCTGAAACGTTATGAAAATGGGGAAACAGTCGTCTTCACCGCAGGCGGGGTGGGTCTGCCGCCGGTCTATCCGATCATGCGGGAACATCTGGAGTTGGGCAATCATGTCACCCTGATTTCCGGTTTTCGGAGCAAGGGGCATATTTTCTGGTCGCGGGTCGATGAACGGGTTGGCCGGTTGCAGGCACGGTTTCCGAAAACCCTCGAAGTCATCTATACGACCAACGATGGCAGCATGGGCTTCAAGGGCTTTGTGACGGGACCGCTGATGAAAATCCTCGAAAAAGCCCGCGACGGACAGGGAAGGCCGGTCGGAGAGGTGGTCACCATCGGCCCGCCACTGATGATGCGGGCGGTCAGTGATCTGACCCGTCCCTTCGGTGTACGCACCATCGCCAGCCTCAACTCGATCATGGTCGATGCGACCGGCATGTGCGGTGCGTGCATGGTCCCGGTGACCATCAATGGCAAGATGGTGCGCAAACATGCCTGCATCGATGGTCCGGAGTTGGATGCCCACATCATCGATTGGGAAAAATTCATGCCCAGATTCATGCAGTTCCGCGCCAAGGAACTCAAAAGCATGGAGGCTCACGGACTGAAGGTGTAATGGTTCATACGCCATACTTCCATGGCGTGTTTTTGTTATTATCGAATAAAAAAAAGGGATCTTGGGGATTGCCTCCAGGTCCCTTTTTTTTCATTTTTTTTCTATGTCAGTAGACCATGTTGCATCACGTTTTGGTCATGAAGAAAGGAACGCGCCAGAATGGATCAACATCATCAAACCACCTGCTGGCACTGTCTGGTCGGCACCATACTGAAAACTCTGCTGGAACCGGTCGGCATCGACGTGCATTCCGAGGTTCAGGTTGTTTCCGCACCCCCCAAGGCAGACTTGATCCTGATTCAACGAAAGGACTATGGTTGGACAGATGAGCAACGGTTGCGCCTGGCGGATGGACTGCAAGACCTTGATGCAGACCATATCCTGGTTGAATTGAAAGTTACCGAAAGCCTGAATGAGGAGGCCTTGTCGCAATTGAGCGTCTATGACCATCTGTACCTGGATACGGCAAGGTTGCAACGGCATCAACTGCGAAGTATTTTGATCAGTGCCAAGACACCCGAACGGAAATTTATCGAACGTTTTGCCTTTGAACCTGTCGGACCCAAGGGGGTCTATGAAAGCAAGCCTGTCTGGGGTGGTCTGCTCCGGTTGATTCTTTTGAACGAATTGGTGGATGAACCACGAAATGCTCCGTTGAAATGTTTTGCCAGCCGACAGGATGAGCGAAAAAAGGCGTTCAAAACCATTGAGCATGCAGGATTGCTCAAGCTGTCCGTGGCATTTGGCCGGGTCATGATCGGTTTATGGAGATTGCAGATGAAGAATTCACTGAATAGTCCAGAGATGGAAGGAATCACCCCGGAATATGTCATGCAGCTTGGAAAAGAGTGGTTTGAATCGATGATCGATACCACACCTGATGATGAACCTTTTTCCCTACAAAAATTTGAGCATCGTTTGCAACAGGAATATCGGGATGGACGCCAGGAAGGCGAACGTGATGGCGAGAGAAAAGGGAAAGCTGAAGGGAAAGCTGAAGGGAAAGCCGAAGGGAAAGCCGAAGGAAAGGCTGAAATACTGACCCGCCAGTTACAATACCGCTTTGGTACTGTCCCTGAATGGGTCAGTATTAAAATTACCCAGGCCGAACCGGACTCTTTGGAGACGTGGAGTCTTCGGATTCTGGACGCCCAATCATTGGATGAAGTGTTCGCGGATAAAGAACGATGACCAATATATTGGTGCATCGTGACCTGAAAATTCCGAAAGTTTCCATGTTTCATCGACAAAACGCCCCTCCACCCCTTTGGATGGGTCAGGCGCAAGCGACCTAGCAATGTCCATTCCATGAACTTCACACCGAAGAAAGGAAATTGCCCGATTGGATCAACATCAGCAAACGACCTGCTGGCACTGTCTGGTCGGCACCATACTGAAAACTCTGCTGGAACCGGTCGGCATCGACGTGCATTCCGAGGTTCAGGTTGTTTCCGCACCCCCCAAGGCAGATCTGGGGTGGTCTGCTCCGGTTGATTCTTTTGAACGAATTGGTGGATGAACCACGAAATGCTCCGTTGAAATGTTTTGCCAGCCGACAGGATGAGCGGAAAAAGGCGTTCAAAACCATTGAGCATGCAGGATTGCTCAAGCTGTCCGTGGCATTTGGCCGGGTCATGATCGGTTTATGGAGATTGCAGATGAAGAATTCACTGAATAGTCCAGAGATGGAAGGAATCACCCCGGAATATGTCATGCAGCTTGGAAAAGAGTGGTTTGAATCGATGATCGATACCACACCTGATGATGAACCTTTTTCCCTACAAAAATTTGAGCATCGTTTGCAACAGGAATATCGGGATGGACGCCAGGAAGGCGAACGTGATGGCGAGAGAAAAGGGAAAGCTGAAGGGAAAGCTGAAGGGAAAGCCGAAGGGAAAGCCGAAGGAAAGGCTGAAATACTGACCCGCCAGTTACAATACCGCTTTGGTACTGTCCCTGAATGGGTCAGTATTAAAATTACCCAGGCCGAACCGGACTCTTTGGAGACGTGGAGTCTTCGGATTCTGGACGCCCAATCATTGGATGAAGTGTTCGCGGATAAAGAACGATGACCAATATATTGGTGCATCGTGACCTGAAAATTCCGAAAGTTTCCATGTTTCATCGACAAAACGCCCCTCCACCCCTTTGGATGGGTCAGGCGCAAGCGACCTAGCAATGTCCATTCCATGAACTTCACACCGAAGAAAGGAAATTGCCCGATTGGATCAACATCAGCAAACGACCTGCTGGCACTGTCTGGTCGGCACCATACTGAAAACTCTGCTGGAACCGGTCGGCATCGACGTGCATTCCGAGGT